>JBKKCN010000048.1:0-13589 GCA_046712525.1 Candidatus Rokuibacteriota bacterium | reverse complement strand
CTTCGCCTGGGTGCAACACATCATCCACCACCTCGCGCCCAACGGCGTCGCCGGCTTCGTGCTCGCCAACGGCTCGATGTCGTCCAACCAGTCCGGCGAAGGCGAGATCAGGAAGCAGCTGATCGAGGCCGACCTGGTCGACTGCATGGTCGCGCTCCCGGGTCAGCTCTTCTACTCGACGCAGATCCCCGCGTGCCTGTGGTTCCTCGCACGCGACCGCAAGAACGGGAAGTTCCGCGACCGTCGCGGCCAGGTGCTCTTCATCGACGCCCGCAAGCTCGGCCGCATGGCGGACCGCACCCACCGCGAGCTGACCGACGAGGACGTCGCCCGCATCGCCACCACCTACCACGCCTGGCGCGGCGAGAAGGACGCGGGCGACTACGCCGACGTGGCCGGTTTCTGCAAGAGCGCGCCGCTGGAGGAAGTCCGCAAGCATGGCCACGTGCTCACGCCCGGGCGGTACGTTGGCACCGTGGCGCAGGAGGACGACGGCGAACCGTTCGAGGAGAAGATGAAGCGTAAGTACTCGCGTTTCCCCGTCTGGTCGATGACCCCCGGCTCGATGCATCGTTGTACCTCCACGAGGAGGTGGGACGATGAACGACTCGGTTCAGACGCTTCGCTCCGAAGCCCGGCGGCTCGCGCGCGGTAAGCGCCCGTGCGCCATCCGGTACCCGGCGGCATTTCGCACCGCGGCGGTCGCGCTCGCGCGCACGCAACTGCGTCGCGGCCACGCCGTCGATCGCGTGGCCGAGGCCGTCGGGGTGTCGAGCCCCACGCTCACCCGCTGGCTGCGGCGCCCGCCGGCGCCGGCGCTGCGGCCGGTCGCCGTCATCGGAGCGCCGCCCCCCGAGACGACGCCGGGGTCGAGCGTCGTGCTCATCACCCCGGCGGGCGTCCGCGTCGAGGGCCTCGATGGCGCGGGGCTCGTCGCCGTGCTGCACGCGCTGCGATGATTGGCTCCACGCGGCAGGTCACCGCCTGGGCCTACGGGGCGCCGGCGGACTTGCGCAAAGGCTTCGACGGGCTCAGCGGCCTCGTGAGCCAGCGGCTCGGTCAGGATCCGCTGTCGGGCGACTGCTACCTTTTCGTCAATGCCACGCGCACGCGCGCGAAGGTCCTGCTCTGGGACGGCACCGGGCTCTGCATCTACGCCAAGCGGCTCGAGCGCGGCCGCTTCGCGTGTCTCTGGCGCGACGCCGACGCGCGCGTCGTCCGCCTCACCATGAGCGAGTTGCAGCTCTTTCTCGAAGGCAGCGTCCTCGTCGGCCGCGTCGCGCTCTCGCCTGCGCCGTTTGTCGTCGGCGCCGCGCCGAATAATGTTGCTCGCGCGCGGGGACGATGATGTAGTGCGCATGTGCTGCGTCTCGATACGATCCGCGATCCTGAGATGCTTCGTCAGGTCGCGGTGCTCCTCGAGCGTGAGAACGACACCCTCCACGCCAAGCTCCAGACCCTGACCGCCGAGCTGACCCGGTTGCGCGGCAACGCCGCCGTGACGGCGCAACACGAACTCGCGTTCCTCAAAGAGCTCCTCGCGCAGCGCGAGCGCGCGCTGTTCGCGCCGTCGTCGGAACAGCGCCCCCGCCCGCCCGCGTCGCCCCCGCCGCCGCCCCACCGCGGGCACGGGCCCCACGCGCAGCCGCATCTGCCGCGGGTCGACGTGGTGCACGAACTCGACGCGGCCGACCAGACGTGTCCGCAGTGCGGCGGGACGCTCCGGGAGATGAGCGGCCAGACCGAGGATGCCGAGGAGATCACCGTCGTCGAACGACGCTTCGTGCTCGTCACGCATCGCCGGAAGAAGTACCGGTGCGCGTGCAACGGCTGCGTGGAGACGGCGCCCGGGCCGCTGCGCCTGGCCACGCGGCCGGACGCGCGCGGCCGGCGGTACGCCCCCGCCGTCGCCGTCGAAATCGCGACCGCCAAGTACCTCGACCATCTGCCGCTGGAGCGCCAGGCGCGGATCATGCGGCGTGAAGGGCTAACGATCGACTCCCAGACGCTGTGGGACCAGATCGAGGCGCTGGCCACGGTGCTGGCGCCGACGTACGAGGCGCTGCGGCGGCGTGTGCTGACAGCGCCCGTGGTCGGGGCCGACGAGACGTGGTGGCGCGTGCAACACGGGGACCTGAACAAGCGCTGGTGGGCGTGGAGCGTCACCTGTGACGACGCCGTCACCTACACGATCCTCGAGAGCCGATCGCAGGACGCCGCGCGCCAGGTGCTCGACGGCTACACGGGCGTGGTGCTCGCCGATGGCTACGGCGCCTATGCGGCGTTGGCGCGCGCCGGGCCGGCGATCACCCTCGCGCATTGCTGGGCGCATGTACGGCGGAAGTTCGTCGAGGCGGAGCCGCACTACCCGGCGCCCTGCGCCGAGATCCTGGAGCTGATCGGCCAGCTCTACGCCGTCGAGCGCACGTGCCCGCGTCCCAGCCCGCTGAGCCGCGACGAAGACCGTGCCGAGGCACTGGCCGTGCGCGCCCGGCGGCGCACGGAGCAGTCGGCCGCGCTCGTCCAGGCGATCCACGCGTGGGCGCATCAGCAGCGCGCGCTCCCCGAGAGCAGCCTGGGCAAGGCGATCGCGTACATGCTCGGGCTGTGGCGCGGGCTGACACGCTTCCTCGACGACGCCCGGCTTCCGCTCGACAACAACGCGACCGAGCGCGGGCTACGCGGCATGGTCGTCGGTCGCAAGAACCATTACGGCTCGCGGTCCAAGCGCGGCACCGAGGTCGCCGCGCTCTTCTACAGCCTCATCGAGTCCGCGAAGCTGTGCGGCGTGGAACCGAACGCGTATCTGCTCCACGCGACCCACCGAGCGCTCACGAACCCCGGCACCGTCACGCTGCCCCACGACCTGTTGACCGCCGTCTGATTCGCGACCCCCTTCCTCACACGGCTACCGTCCGTGGGGGAACGCGAGTACTTACAGAACACTGGCCACGCTCACCTTGGCGGCCACGCTGGCGGTCATGGCTGGCTGTGCGACCACGCGGACGCTTGAGGAGTCTCAAGCGGCCTTGGCTGCCCCACCCGTTGTGCAGCGGCCCCCTTCGTACTGCCAGCAGCACCCAGGCGTGTGCATTCCCACGCTGGGCGAGGTGTTGTGGGGAGTCGCCCGGCTTCTAAGGTAGGGGGGACATGATGGACGCTGAGACGCCACGCACGCCACGCAGCACCCGCAAGCGAGACACCGCGCCCCGGGCATCTTCCTCGCCCGCAAAGGCGTGTGGGCCGTTCGGTTCGCCTGCCGGTGCAGCCGCTTCCATGAGGAAAGTATCGGGCCCGTCAAGGGTGATGCGGTGCGGGCCTATTGGGAGCGTAAGGCCCAGGTGAAAGAGGGCTGGTGCCCGCGTCAGCAGCGCCGCGCGACGGTGATGCTGTTCAGCGACTACGCCACGGACTTCATGACATGGGCAAAGGTCAACCATCGCTCCTGGGCCAAGGATGGTTCCCGCTTAGCTCGCGTCCTGCCCGTGTTAGGTGGTTCCCGGCTGGATGCCGTCACCACGGCCAACATTGAACGGTTCTTGGATTCATTGACCGAAGGGCCGCGTGCTGTCGCCCCTGCCACGCGGAATCGGTACCGCGATCTGCTGTCGGGAATGTTCAAGCGCGCTGTGCGGCTCGGCCTTGTCGCAGCAAATCCGGTGAAGGGTGTCCCCAAGGTGAAGGAGGCAGGGGGCCGCGTGCTGTATCTGCCACCAGCAACGAAGGACCGGCCAGCCTACGAAGAACACGCCTTGCGTGACGCGCTGCCGGATGATCTACGCCCCTTATTCACGCTGTCGCTCAATACCGGGCTGCGATGGTCGGAGCAAGCGGCGCTCCGATGGCGGGACGTAGACGTGCTGACCGGGACGTTGGCTGTCACACACTCCAAGAACGGACACGGGCGCAGCGTGCCCATGAATGGTCCGCTGCGTTCCCTGCTCGTAGACCTGAGCCTGCGCCGTCAACGGCCCGCTGATCCTGACGAGCCCGTGTTCACTGTGCCCTACCGCACGGCTGCCCGGTCCTTTGAGCAGGCCGTCAAGGCGGCCCAAGGAACCCTCCGGGCAGCCGGGCGCGATGCGAGCGTGTTGGAGGGCTACACGTGGCATTCCAACCGCCACTCCTTTGCCTCTCGGCTCGTGATGGCTGGCGTGGACACCATGAGCGTGGCGCGGCTCGGCGGTTGGCAGACGCTATCCATGGTTCAGCGGTACGCCCACCTTGCGCCGGACCACCTTCGGGCAGCCGTGGAGCGTCTTGCAAGTATGGAACTTGGGCCGAACTTGGACCGAGCGGCTGCGTTGGACCACACGTCGAACCCCACGCCTGCACCGCAACAATGCGATACTCAACGCGATCCCCTGGTCACGGAGGGCTAGCCCTAATTGGTAAGGCAGTGGACTTGAAATCCACCGGGGTGCAAGCCCCTTGGGGGTTCGAATCCCTCGCCCTCCGCCACTCCTTCACTCAGTTACCGCGCGGGATCACCGTTTGATTATGCGCCCTTGGTATGGCCTCAAGTACGCTGCATCCCGTCTGCCTACACCCGAAGCCAACGGCAATGCGAGTCTTGACCCGAACCCAAGCGCAACGACTTAGCTCCGGCGGAGCTCCACTGGGCCATCAACCGGCGACGTGACGACGCTTGCCGCGACCGAGTACATGCCCGCCTCAAAGTCTGCGGCTCTCGAAGCAATTACGAACGGCACGAGCTGGAATTGCCCCTTCTGCGGGAACGGTTTGATCTCAAAGTGCGTATCGAACTGGCTCGGATCCGGAAGGGCATCTTCAGCGACGGCGAAGCCGAGCCATTTCTCGTCTTTCGTGCCCGGGAATAATCTCGTGAGCTCCTTGGTCGTCGTCGGATCCGGATTTTTGTGCACTTCGTAAGTATTCAACGTGAGGATGATTTCCTGCTCGTCGCCGATCCGGACGCCGACAACGAATGAACTTTTAATGTGCGCCACCTTGACCTTGCTCTTCTTCAGAACCCCATCCTTTGTCCCATTCGAATCGATGCTCTGCGTTTCAATGGTGATGGCTTTGCCACCTGGCTTCCGCCCGATCAGTCCGCCCATCGCGCGCCTCCTGTCATGGTTGTGAGCAGCTGAAAGTTTCGCGATGGGTGCGATCCGTTCAAGGTCACAGCGAGCGTCGTCATCGAGCCGTCGCATCAATGAGGGCGCGGAAGTCTGGATGCCGGATCGTCTTCCCAACGAGATTCTGGATTGCGGGCATGAGCGCCTGCGCGGTTTGGTTACAAGCCGTCTCGCCGTAGTAACTCGACTTGAAAGGGTACGCTTCGGTCACGGACATACGGCGGCCGTTCGACGAGGTAACGGTCAGACCGAGCGACCACGCGCCTTCCGTGGAAGAGAAATCGATACCGTCCAAGCGCCCGGTCAGGGTGACAGGGGCATTCGGGGAGAAGACCTCAGCGATCGTCAGCTCGTCGATGAACGCCTTCCGCACGAAGAGCTCGAAGCTTTCGCCGTCCGGTGTCTTAATCGGGCCGACGCCACGGCACATGATCTCCGTCTTACTCTCAGCAGCAGTAAATGCGCCGACGTTGACCGTCTGCCCGCGGTACTCGCGAAGCGTCCGCACGTTATCGGCCGAGATGGAATACCGCGATGCCGCGTATGTGGAGCAGCCGGTCAGCATCACGACAGCCAGAGTCACGGCGGCGAGATTTCTCATGGGGAGCTCACCGATTGGCCGGGCACGGCCAAAAATACGATGGTGCGCGCGAGTATAACCCATCGAGGGTGCAGCTCGCGCTGTCGGACATACAAGTCGATTAAAGAGGCGACAGGTGGACTCCTCGCTATTCAGCACACCACCGGGCAGCTCCACTGACGCCAGCGCCGCGCTAGGCGCTCGAGCTCGGCGTGGGAGCGCGAAAGCGTGTCGTCCCCCTGCGCATAACGCCGGATGGATGGGAAATCAGCGAAACGGGTCAAGGCGGAGAGACAATCCGGTTGAAGTCGCGACCGAACGAGCCTGCGCAGATACACGGCGCGGAAGCCCATCGGGTGGAGCGCCCGCCGCTTCGCCGCCTGCAGGGCACGATCGACTTCACGGTGCGCGGCGACGACGGCGCGTACACCGTCGTGGAGCTCGCCTCGAGGAGCCCGACGACGTGGAGGCGACCGCCCGCGCCCGCCGGCAGCACGCGTACGCGCATGCACTGGAGCGCGACGACACGGTGGCGGGCCTCGGTGTGCTGCGCTTCGAGGCGGACAACATTGCCAGCACCGCGGGTGCGCTGACGTTGGAGGGTCGACTGCACTGGCGCCCCATCGCCCGCGATGAGTCGTCTTTCTTCGGCTTTCTCGCGGAGGCGCTCACTCTGCTCGAGCGTCCATTGCCGCCCCCCGGCACTGCGCTCTGCCCCTGGTGCGTCTACCGCGACGCCAGCCGCCGGACTGGCCTCTAGCTCACCCCGCGCCCACGCGGTGGGCAACGCAGTGGACGAGGGCGACGAGCGTCCCGTCCTCCGTGCTCACGGAGATGTCGTAAAAACCCGCCCGGCGTCCCTGCTTGCGCTCGCGTCCCTCGGCCACGAGGGTGGCCGTGGGCGGAACGGCGGCGAGGTAACTGATACTGACGTTGAGGGCCACGGCGGGCACACCGTGGGAGTTGCACGCGGAGCCGAAGGCGATGTCGGCCAGCGAGAAGATCACGCCGCCGTGCGGGTAGCCCTGGAAGTTCACCATGTGCGGCTGCAGCGTCAGGAGCAGCCGGCAATATCCGCGGCGAAGCTCGAGGTATTGCACGCCCATCGCCTGCGCCCACGGATCGTTCTGAATTTGCTCGCGCAGCGCGTGGGGAATAGCCGCATCATCATTCATGGGCGCAGAGCATAACAGGCCGCGCGGTGCCCGAAGGGCTCGCCGAGGGCGGTGTATACTACGTGGGCTTTTGAAGTTGGAGAGGTGGCCGAGTCGGCCGAAGGCAGCCGCCTGCTAAGCGGTTACAGGGCCAAAAGCTCTGTCCAGGGTTCGAATCCCTGCCTCTCCGCCATGCGCCCTTAGCTCAGGTGGACAGAGCATCGGACTACGAATCCGGGGGTCAGAGGTTCGAATCCTCTAGGGCGCACCATTCCTCTCTCGACGAGGCCTTGATGCGCGAGGCGCTCGACGAGGCACGACGCGGGCTCGCCGCGGGCGAGGTGCCCGTGGGCGCGCTCGTCGTAGTGGAGGGCGTGGTGGTGGCGCGCGCGCACAACGAGCCGGTGGCGCTTGCCGATCCCACCGCGCACGCCGAAGTGCTCGCGCTTCGCGAAGCGGGGCGCGCGCGGGGCAACTACCGGCTCACGGACGCCACGCTGTATGCCACGGTGGAGCCGTGTCCGATGTGCTGCGGTGCCGCGCTGCACGCGCGCGTGGCGCGGGTCGTGTACGGCGCGCGGGACCCGAAGGCGGGGGCGGTGGAGTCGCTCTACCGGCTGCTCAGCGACGAGCGGATGAATCATCGGGTGCCGGTGCGCGGCGGCGTGCTCGCCGACGAGAGCGCGGCGCTGTTGCGCGAGTTCTTTGAAAGGCGACGACGGTAACGGTTCGCGGAGGGGTGGCCGAGCCCGGTTGAAGGCGTCCGACTCGAAATCGGATAGGGGCGTAAGTCCCTCGGGGGTTCAAATCCTCTCCCCTCCGCCAATAAACGATCCTGTTCGGAGAGGTGACCGAGTGGCCGAAGGTGCGGCACTGGAAATGCCGTGCACGGGCAACTGTGCCGCGGGTTCGAATCCCGCCCTCTCCGCCATTCATATTTGGCCGTCGGAGCGCATCCGCGCTCGACGTTCGGCGAGAGAATCGTCAACGGGTGTGGTATCTCGGTTCGGGTGTGGCCGTGCTAGACGGGGAGATAGCGGTGCCCTGTAACCCGCAATCCGCTTCAGCGGGGTTGAACTCCCTTTCTGAGGGCGGCCCGTGTTGAATGAGCCGTATGGGGCGGCGTTGAAGGCTTGGCCCCACGCAACGAGAATCGTCGAACCCCGCCAGGCCCGGAAGGGAGCAACGGTAAGGCGACCCTCTCGTGTGCCGTGGGAGTACCTGGCTGGAGCAGGTTCTGTACGGAGTTCGCAGTACGGGTCGATCGAAGGAGGGTGCACGGTCACTTTGAAGGTTTCCACATGACGTATCAGGTTCTCGCGCGCAAGTGGCGGCCGCAGACATTCGAGGCGGTCGTCGGTCAGGATGCCATCACACGGACGCTGAAGAATGCGCTGGCGTCGGGGCGCATCGCGCACGCCTACCTGTTCGCAGGGCCGCGCGGGATCGGCAAGACCACCACCGCGCGGCTGCTGGCGCGCGCGCTGCTGTGTCCGGAGCGTAAGGAATCGGAGCCGTGCGGCTCGTGCACGGTGTGCCTGGAGGCGGGGGCGGGCGTGGACGTCATCGAGATCGACGGCGCCTCCAACCGCGGCATCGAGGAGATCCGCACGCTGCGCGAGAACGTCAAGTACGCGCCCGCGCGCGGCCGCTACAAGGTCTACATCATCGACGAGGTGCACCAGCTCACGGAGGCGGCATTCAACGCCCTTCTCAAGACGCTGGAGGAGCCGCCCGCGCACATCGTGTTCGTGCTCGCCACCACCGACCCCCGCGACATCCCCGCCACCGTGCTCTCGCGCGTGCAGCGCTTCGACTTCCGGCCCATCGCCCCCGATGCGCTCGCGCAGACGCTGGAGCGGATCCTCACCGAGGAGAAGATCGCCTTCGATCCCGCCGCGCTGCCCTCCGTGGTGCGCGCCGCGGAAGGCTCGCTGCGCGATGCCCTGTCACTGCTCGACACCGCCATCGCCTATGGCAACGGCCGCCTCGACGCGCAGACGACGGCGGCGCTGCTGGGCACCACCACGCCCGCGGAGGTGCGCGCCTTCGCGAGCGCGCTCATCAGCCACCAGAGCACGCCCGCGCTGGAGGCGATCGACCGCGCCGCGCGCGAGGGCGAAGATCTCCAGGCCTTCACGCGCGACGTCATCGAGCTGCTGCGCCGCGCCCTCGTGCTCAAGGCGGCGCCCACCGCGAAGCTGGCCGACATCAGCCACGCGGAAGGCAACGAGCTGCGCAAGCTCGCCGAGGGCGGCGCTCTCGACGACATCCTGTACGTCCTGCGCGCGTTCCTCGACGCCGACGCCGCCATGCGCGAGTCGCCGCATCCCCGCGTGGAGCTCGAGATCGCCACCGTGCGCGCCACACGGCGGCCCGTGCCGCACGCCCTGGAGGACGTGCTCCAGCGCGTGGACGAGGCCGAGCGGCGCCTGCGCCAGTCCGCCGTCTCCGCGCCCGCTCCCGCGCGAGCGCCGGAGGCGCCGCGCCCGGCCGTCGCCGAGGAACGTTCGACGGAACGGCCGGTTCAGCCTCAGCGGTCGCGCACGCCTGCTCCGGCGGCGGGGGGGGCGGCGGAGCGACTCGCTCCGGCGCCGTCGCCATCGCCCGTTCACCTGGTCGGCGAGGCGCCGGAGGTGTGGCAGCGCGTGATGGACGAGGTGACGAAGCGCAAGCCCACGCTGGGCGCGATCCTGGCCCAGACGAGGCCGGGGGCGATCAACGACCGCGAGCTCACCGTCGTCCTCGCGGGAAATCACTTCCATCGTGAGATGCTGGCGGATGCCGCCAACCGCGAGACGCTGCTGCAGGCCATCCGCAAGCACGTGGCGGGGGTGGAGCGGTTCAGCGTGAGCGCCGACGACGACAGCGCGGGCGGCGTGAGCGGTCACCCCGCGGTGAAGGCGGCCATCGCGCAATTCGAAGGCGAGGTAGTCGCGGTGCGGCCGCGCCTGCCGGAAGGAGAAGGCCAGTGAAGGGCTTCGGCAACATGATGAAGGAAGCGCAGAAGCTCCAGCAGCAGATGGCGACGCTGCAGGAAGAAGTCGGCAAGCGCAAGGTGGAGGCCACCGCCGGCGGCGGCATGGTGACGGTGGAGGCCAACGGCAAGCAGGAGCTCGTTTCCATCAAGATCGATCCCGAGGTGATCAACAAGGACGATGCGCAGATGCTCGAGGATCTCGTGCTCGCGGCCTGCAACGAGGCGCTGCGCAAGTCGCGCGAGCTCGTCCAGCAGGAGCTGGGCAAGCTGACGGGCGGGCTCAAGATCCCCGGCCTGGGAATGTAGGGAGCGCGGTTGGCGTATTACCCCGAGCCGGTCGCGCGCCTCATCGACGCTCTCCAGCGCCTGCCCGGCATCGGTCCCAAGACGGCGCAGCGCCTGACGTTCTTCCTGCTCAAGCGCCCCGCCGAGGAAGTGCGCGAGCTGTCGTCGTCACTGATGGCGGTGAAGGAGCAGATCGGCTACTGCTCCACCTGCTTCAACGTCACCGATCAGGATCCCTGCCGCATCTGCTCCGATCCCTCCCGCGACAACAACCTGCTCTGCGTCGTCGAGGAGCCGAACGACCTTCTCGCGATGGAGCGCACGGGCGAGTACAAGGGCCGCTACCACGTCCTCCTCGGCGCGCTGTCGCCGCTGGACGGCGTCGGTCCCGATGACCTGAAGGTGCGTGAGCTGCTGGTGAGGCTCGACGCGGGAGGCGGGACCACCGAGATCATTCTCGCCACCAACCCCAACGTGGAGGGCGAGGCCACCGCACTCTACCTCGCGCGTCTCCTGCGCCCGCTCGGCGTGCGCATCACGCGCATCGCGCGCGGCCTCCCCGTGGGCGGCGACCTCGAGTACGCCGACCAGGTGACGCTGTCGAAGGCGCTGGAAGGCCGCCGCGAGATCGGTAACTAAATTAGCCGCCGCGCAGCCAGTGGCGATAGGCGGCGATGCACTCGCTGCCTACCGGTCGCGGTGACGGCAATGGAAGATCGAGGAGTGGAACGGTCTGGCGGATGCCGGCACGACGGCACACAGCGACGATCTCGTTCCGTCCCGTCAGTTGAACGCGCTCCACCGTGACCGGGACTCCGAGCACGGTCGTCGCGAACGGAAGCGCGAGGTTGTCCTCGATCATCGTGTACAGGCCGGTGGCCTGTTCTGACTCGTTGTAGCAATCGACGATCGCTTCCTCGACCAGCTCGTCGAGGCGTGCCTTGCTGAGTCGCACAGGGCCTGTGTTGCCTTGCGCTTTCGAGTGTTCTTCATTCACCGGGTGGGCACGAACGCGGCATTGAGTTCCTCGTACTCAGCCTGCGCCGAGTCTCTCGCATAGCCGATTGCCCGGTATCCACGCAGGCGTTTCTCGAACATCCGTAGGAGCATGGGGACCTCGCGGTCCACATAGTCGTAGATCCGGACTTCGGTCTTGCCAGGGTACAAGCGGTGAAGCCTACCCGTGTACTGCACGAGAGTGCCTTTCCAGGAGACGGGCATAGCCAGGAATAAGGTATCGAGCCTCGCGTCGTCGAATCCTTCGCCGATGTAGCGGCCGGTGGCGAGGACGAGTCTCGGCTCGTCGTTCGGGATGGCTGCCAGGGCCACGAACGCAGCGCGCCGCTCGGTTGGCGTCATGCCTCCACGGAGAACGACAAGGTGGCGAGCGACCCCTCGAAGGCGATCGGCAAGGGTTTCCAGGTGGTCCTTGCGTTCGGTGAGCAGGATCGGGGAGCGCCCTTCGGCCAGAGCACGCGCGACGTCAGCCAGGATGAGCCGGTTGCGGTGCTCGTCAGTCGCCAGTGCCGCGTAGAGGGGCTGGATCCGATCGAAGGATTCCTTGCGACCGGTGCCAAACATCGTCTCGCGGACGACCAGGCGGTGATCGAACGGCCGCCGAGCCGCATCGCTGCGGGCGTCAACCTCAAAGTGCACCGAGCCAAGCTGCATCTCGGCAATCGGGTGAAGGCCGTCCCTCCGGCGGGGCGTGGCGGTAAGGCCTGTCAGGAAGCGTGCCTTCACCTCCGACAGCACTCGCTCGAAGGACACGGCGGGCACGTGGTGACACTCATCGACAACTACGTGACCGTATGTCGCCACCAGATCGTCGACGCGGTCCAGCCGGACAAGACTCTGGATCATCGCCACGTCCAGTCGACCGTTGGCCGTGTGCTTGCCGGCGCCAATCTGGCCGATGGTTTTGGGAGCGAGCCCGAGGAACATGGACAGTTGGGCAACCCACTGATCCAGGAGAGGCTGCCGGTGGACCAAGACGAGTGTGCTGCGCGATCGAGCGGCGATCAGATAGGTGCCGATGACGGTCTTGCCGACACCCGACGGCGCGACCAGGATGCCGATGTCGTCACGGAGCAGAGCCCGACCAGCTTTCTTCTGCACAGGGGTGAGCTGCCCCTGAAACGTCACGTCCAGCGGTTCGCCATCGCAGCGCTGGTCCTCGATGAGGAGGGTGCTGTCGTGCTCCCGAAGAAGCTGTTCGAGGTCGGGCCGACAGCCGCGGGGCAGGGTGACATACTCCGGCAGTTCCTCAGCACAGGCGATTACGCGAGGAGTGAGCGTCGTGGAAAGCCGGAGGCTCTGTTTCTTGTAGAACTCGGGATTCTGAAATGCTGCCAGGCGCTTGATTTGGTTGAGGTGCGTCGGTGCCAGTCCGGCCTTGGCCACGAAGAGCCGTTGCGCCAGGACGGCGTGCACGCTCAGAGGGGGCGGCACGCTGAAGCGGGCACGCGGCTGGCCAGAGGGCAGGCGATTCCACGGCGCCGTGGTGTCGGAGTCCGCCGTGTCACTCAGCCGCACGCCGACCACCAATCCTTTGCGGACCCCCTCGCGGGCAACATCGTCGACCGTCGAGGTCTTGATACGTGGGTGTTCGGCGAGGAACCTCCACTGATCGGCGTGAGGCGCGAGGTGCTCATCGAGGAAGATCGTGTTGCCCGTCTGCCGCGGGCCGTGCTGGAGCGGAAGCGCGATGAGGTGGCCGAACCCACCCCGCGGGAGGGTGTCCTGATTTGGAAAGAGCCGGTCGTACGACTCCATGCTCAGTTGATGGCGTCGGGCCATCGTCTCGGTGACGATGTAGCAACCCATCCTGCGGGCGGCGGCCGCCGCCACCGGTGCGGAAAAGAAGAACCATACATGCGCGCCGTTCCCCGACCGTGATCGCTCGACGGCGGCCGGCAGACCGACCACCCGACAGGTCTCGATGAAGGCCGCCACGTCGTCGGTCCAGGACGACTTGTCGAAGTCGGCCGCCAAGAACCAGCACGTCTCATCGGCCA
Source organism: Candidatus Rokuibacteriota bacterium (assembly GCA_046712525.1). GTDB lineage: Bacteria > Methylomirabilota > Methylomirabilia > Rokubacteriales > CSP1-6 > JBBDXO01. The sequence continues at coordinate 471 of JBKKCN010000048.1, read as the reverse complement.
GGAGGGGATAGACGCCAACGACATGGCGCCCCTGGAGGTGATCCAGGATCACCCTATCCTCGACGGCCAGGAATGCCTGGTTCGGACACTCCCCGCACTTGACCCGGGGCTTCTCGCAAACGCCACGGACCCACTCGTTCGCACAGGCGGGGGCGTACCCTTTGCGGCTCGTCTTCACGTTGGTCCAGAGCTTCGGATACACATCCTCGCGGCCGCGGAACATCGAGCGGAACAATGCCACTTTCTCTGAGGAGGTCGCGGGCGCCGGCGCCGAGGGAGTGACGGCGGGTGCACTGGGGGGCGACAGCCGCCCTGCCAAGAGTTCCGCTCTCAGGGACTCGAGGGCGGCTTGCGACTCTTTGAGCTCGCTTTCCAGCCGCGCGACCCTCGCTTCCTCCCGAGCGATCGCCTCAGACGGGTCGCCTGTGAGCGCCATCGCCGGGATTGTAGCTGGTGGGAGACAGTCAGGTC
>JBKKCN010000047.1:0-5087 GCA_046712525.1 Candidatus Rokuibacteriota bacterium | reverse complement strand
CGAGATGGCCGGCGCCGCTGGTGATCATCTTCGCGCCGGTATACGCCGCGATGCCGAAGAGGCCCGCGTGCCCGAGGGAGACGAGGCCGGCGTAGCCCGCGAGCACGTTCACGCCGAGCGCGAAGATCGCGTAGAGCAGGATCTGGCTCGCGATGTTGACGTAGTAGGTGCCCGGGACCCAGAGCGGCACCGTCACCAGGACGCCGAGCGCGACGGCGAGAGTAACGTGCTTCACGCCGTCTGCCGTCCGAAGAGCCCCTGCGGCCGCACCACCAGCACCAGCAGCATGGGCAGGAAGAGGACGACGTACGCGAGCTCGGGGAACATCGCCTGCCCGAAGTTGTAGAGGAAGCCGACGATGAAGCTGCCGACGAGCGAGCCGAGCAGGCTCCCGCTGCCTCCAAGGATGACCACCACGAGCGCCAGCGGCAGCATCTCGCCGTCGAGCCCCGGATAGACGGAGAGGATGGGGCCGCCGAGCACGCCCGCGAAGCCGGCCAGCCACGCGCCGAGGCAGAAGACGATCGTGAAGAGGCGCGACACACGGATGCCGGCCACCCGCGCCATCTCGGGATCGTCGACGCCGGCGCGGATCATCGCGCCCAGCCGCGTGCGCTCGAGGAGCGCCCACAGCCCCGCCGCGAAGACCACCGCGATGAGGCTGAGCGCGAGCCGGTACGTGGGGAAGCCGAGCGTCGCCCCGCGCAGCGCGCTCGGCGTGTCGATGCGGATGGGATCGCCCGTCCACACCATGAGGCACACGTCCGCCACCATGAACGACAGCCCCAGCGTGACGAGCACTTGGGCGAGCTCCGCGCCCGCGAGCCTCCGTAAAATCAGGCGCTCGACGATTCCACCGAAGGTGGCGACGCCGAGCCCCGCCACGATCGCCGCCGTCCAGAAGTTGAAGCCGTGCGCGATGAGGCTCGTCGCGAGGTAGGCGCCCAGCATGAAGAAGGAGCCGTGGGTGAGGTTCGGGATCTTCATCAGCCCGAAGATCAACGAGAACCCCGCGGACAGCAGGAACAGCAGCCCGCCGAGCGTGATGCTGTTGACCGCAAGCAGCAGCCACAGGTTCACGCTCGGCGGCCTCGGGACTAGCCCTTAAACGGTGGGTAGTCTCGAGAGTACACGGGCTGGGACAAGAACCATTTCTCGTCGTAGGTCCAGAACTGGCTCACGTTCTGGTACGTCTTGATCGTGGTGTTGACCAGCTTGTCGCCTTTCCGCTCGCAGCGCCGGATGTAGAAGCTGCCCACGACGTTGCCGAACCGGTCGAAGGTGAACGGGCCACGGGGCGTGTCAGTGAGCGACACCGCGCGCAGCGCCCGGTTGAACGCCTCGCGATCGTCCGTCTTCCCACCGGTCTTCTCGAGCGCCGCTTCCGCGACCAGCCCGCAGATGTAGAGGCCGGCGCCGTAGAGCCCGGGGATGTTGCCGTAGTCCTTCACCATGCCCTCGACGAGACGCTTGTTGCTCGGGGTGTCGAGGTCGCCCGTGTAGAACGAGCACGAGATCAGACCGATCGATTCGTCGCCGAAGCTCTTCAAGAGCGCGTCGTCGCCGGCGGTCCCGCTGCCGAGCACCGGCAACTTGACCCCCGCATCGTGGTACTGCTTCATGAACTTCAACGGATTCGAGCCGGCGAAGCCCTGCACGACGGCGTCGGCGCCGCTGATCTGCGCGATGTAGGGCGTGTAGTCCGGCGTCGTCAGCGGCGGCCACAGCTTCTTCACGATCTTCCCGCCCGCCTCCTCGAAGACGCGCTGGAAGCCCCCCATCTGCTCGTGGCCGTACGCGAAATCGTCCGCGATGGTGATGATCCGCTTGATCTTCAGCTCCTTCGCCGCGTAGTCGGCGAGCGGGTGCATGACCTGCGCGGAGGTCGCGGAGGCCCGGATGAAATACGGGTTGGGCCGGCGCTGCGTCATGTCCTCGGCGGCGGCGAGGCTGAGGAGCGGCATCTTCGCCTGCGTGGCGTAGTCAGTGATGGCCAGCAGCTCGAACGCCGCGAGCGGGCCGAAGATCATGTCGACGTTGTCGCGCTCGACGAGCTCCTGCGTCTTGGTCTTGGTGCCCGCCGGGTTGCCGCCCGTATCGGCGACGACGAGCTCCACCTTGCGGCCCGCCATCGTGTAGTTCTTGTCCTTCATGAAGCGGATGGTGCCCTGCTCCATCTGGATGCCGCCCGCCGCGAGGGGCCCCGTCTTGACCGTGAGCAGCCCGACCTTGACGGGCTTCTGTTGCGCGAGCGCCGGCGCCGGCACGAGCGCCACCGCCGCGGTGCCGGCGAGGAAGGTACGACGCGTGAGTCTCACCGCCATGGGGATCCTCCTAGCGTGCGATCTCGAGTGACGCGGGTTCGTCCGCCATCGTGCCGCCCACGGGCACGGCGCGGACCTGGTTCCACAGCGCATCGACCTCGGCGAGGACGGCCTCGTCGGGTTGGTCGATGTCGATCGGATTCGCCACCGGCACCCAGCTCGGCCGCCCGGTCACCCAGAACACTTCGGTGCGGTTGCCCTCGGGGTCGAAGAAGTAGCAGCCGATCGCGCTCGCGTGGTTGACGACGCGCTCGATGCGATAGCCTTCGGCCCGCAAGCGTCGGTGGAAGGTCCGCAGATCGTCGAGCGTTGCCACACGCATGGAGATCTGCTGGATGAGGTGGGGGTCGTCCGCCGACGGCCGGCCGCGCATGAGCGCGATCTCGTGGTCCACCGCCTCTGGATCGGCGCTCAGGAACACGGCGCCCAGGCGCCAGTTCTGCTTGGTGACTTGCATGCCCATGACGTCCCGGTAGAACGCCACCATCCGCTCGAGGTCCGTCACGTAGATGCCGACGTGTCCAAGCCCGGTCACTCTCGCCATGTCCCGCCTCCGCTCTCGGTGCCCTGGTTCCGTGCCGCGCATTCTACTCCTGCCCGTCTTCGGCCGCTGAACGAGCCCCCTCGGACGCATGTTACGATCCGCCGCATGATCGACTTCATCCAGCGCGCCTGGGACGGTCACATCGTCCCCACCCTCACCGACTACATCCGCATCCCGTGCAAATCCCCCGCGTTCGACCCGAAGTGGGCCGAGCACGGCTACATCGACCAGGCCATCAACCTGGTAAAGGGATGGTGCGAGAAGCGCAAGGTCGAGGGCCTGCGCGTGGAGGTCGTGAGGCTCGACGCCCGCACGCCCGTCATCCTTATGGAGGTGCCCGGCGCCAGCGACGACACGGTCCTGCTCTATGGCCACGTCGACAAGCAGCCGGAGATGGTCGGCTGGGAGGAGGGCCTCGGCCCGTGGACCCCCGTGCGCCGCGGCGACAAGCTCTACGGTCGCGGCGCCGCCGACGACGGCTACGCGGCGTTCGCCGCCATCACCGCCATCGAGGCGCTGCAGGCGAGCGGCACGCCGCACCCGCGCTGCGTGATTCTCATCGAAGCGTGCGAGGAGAGCGGCAGCGGCGATCTGCCCTTCTACGTGGAGGCCCTCGCCAAGCGCATCGGCACGCCGAGCCTCGTGGTCTGCCTCGATTCCGGCTGCGGCAACTACGAGGCGCTGTGGGCGACCACGTCGCTGCGCGGCCTCGCGGGCGGCACGCTCACCGTCGAAGTGCTCAAGGAAGGCGTGCACTCGGGCGCCGCGAGCGGCATCGTGCCCTCGTCGTTCAGGATCCTCCGCTCGCTTCTCGCCCGGCTGGAAGACGAGCGTACGGGGGAAATTCTCGTGCGCGAGCTGCATCCGGAGATCCCGAAGGAGCGCATCGAGCAGGCGCACGCCGTCGCCAAAGCGCTCGGCGACACCGTGTGGAGCAAGTTTCCGTTCCTGCCCGGCATGGCGCCGGTGGAACGTGACCCCGCGCAGGCGCTGCTCAACACCACGTGGCGTCCCGCGCTCGGCATCACGGGCGCGGCGGGGCTGCCGAGCATCGAGGACGGCGGCAACGTGCTGCGGCCGTCCACGTCGCTGAAGATTTCCCTGCGGCTGGCGCCCACTACCGACGGCGAGACGGCCTCGCGCAAGCTCAAGGAGCTCTTCGAGGCCGATCCGCCCTACGGCGCGCGCGTGACATTCAAGCCGGAGACGCACGCCACGGGCTGGAACGCGCCACCGATGAGCGCTGCCCTCCTGAAGTCCGTCCACGAGGCGTCGCAGAAGTACTTCGGCCAGCCCGCGATGTTCGAGGGCACGGGCGGCACCATCCCCTTCATGGCGATGCTCGGCGAGCGGTTCCCGAAAGCGCAGTTCGTGGTGACGGGCGTGCTGGGGCCGGGCTCGAACGCGCACGGCCCGAACGAGTTTCTGCACGTGCCGACGGGCGTGAGGGTGACGGCGTGCGTGGCGCATGTCCTCGCCGGTCACCGGCGACCATGACCGGCATTCTCGCCTTCGGCGCTTACGTGCCTCACTACCGCCTCGATCGAAAGGCGGTGGCGCAGGCTCTCGACGTGGCGGGCGGCTCCGGCACGCGCGCGGTCGCCTCCTACGACGACAACACGACGTCACTCGGCGTGGAGGCGGCGCGCAGCGGCGGCCACCGCACGCGCGGCGCCGCGCGTGCTCTCTACTTCGCCACCTCCGATCCCGGCTATCTCGACAAGACCAACGCCGCCACCATCCATGCCGCGCTCGATCTCGATGCCGCCGTCCCCGCCTACGACATGATCGGCTCCGTCCGCTCCGCCGCGGGCGCCCTGCGCGCGGGGCTGGACGCGCGCGTGCCGACGCTCGTGGTGATGGCGGACATCCGCACGGGGTTGCCGGGCGGCGCGGACGAGCGCGACGGTGGCGACGCCGCCGTCGCCTTTCTCTGCGGGGAAGGTACGAAAGAGCAGCCGGTGCTCGCGGAGCCCATCGCGACCGCATCACGCACGGCAGAGTTCCTCGACCGCTGGCGGCTACCCGGCGACAACGCCTCGCGCCAGTGGGAGGAGCGCTTCGGCGAGCACGCGTACGTCCCGCTCGGGGAGGCGGCGGTAGCGGATGCGCTCGAGCAGGCGGGCGTCACCGCGGACGCGCTGCACGCCGTCATCGTGGCCGGCCCCCACGGGCGCGCCAACAAGCGCGTGGCGGCGTCCATCGGCGCCAAGAAAGCG
>JBKKCN010000046.1:0-14463 GCA_046712525.1 Candidatus Rokuibacteriota bacterium | reverse complement strand
GCTTGGGCTGTCGACGGAGTCGACCGACGAGCGTCAAGACCCGGTCGAAATAGGGTTTCGGCGAGTACAGGCGACGCAGGATCGACGCGAACTCGTCGAGAATCTCCGCGCGAGGCCGCGCCGGCGTGAAGTTCAGGCCGGACGTCGCCTGATCCACCTCGCCTGGTCGCTGCACGGCGTAGTCGTCCGAGAGACGGCCCTCGCGAGCGAGCCGGCGTGTGAGCTGTGTGTTCGGCAGCGCGGTGAGGAGCCCCACCATGGCCATCGAGATTCCCGCCGCCTCTACACACTCCACGATCGCGTCTCCGGCCCCCGGGGTCTCGCCGTCGAACCCGAGGATGAAGCCCGCCGTCACCACCATCCCGTGCGCATTCAGGCGGTGAACACTCTCCACGATGGGCGAGCGCGTGTTCTGCTTCTTCTGGGTCCGAGCCAGGAGCTCCTTGTCGGGCGTCTCGATCCCGATGAAGAGCCAGCGGAAGTCCACCGCTTCCATCATGTCGATGAGCTTGAGGTCGTCCGCGAGATTGAGGGTCGCCTCCGTACTGAAGTAGAAGGGGAAGTTGCGCTCCCGGCTCCACGTCAGCAGCTGCGGCAGGAAGGCCATCACGGCTTTCTTGTTTCCGATGAAATTGTCATCGACGAGATCGACGTGCCCGCGGTAACCCAGCCGGTAGAGATCGTCCAGCTCCTGAAGGAGCTGGGCCGGCGCTTTCGTGCGGGGCTTGCGGCCATAGAGCTCGATGATGTCGCAGAACTCGCAGTTGAACGGGCAGCCGCGGGAGAATTGGATCCCGATGTGCAGATACTTGTTGAGCTCCAACAAATCAAAGCGCGGCGCGGGGGTGCGGCTGACGTCGGGCTTCTCCCCGGAGCGGTACGTGCCGTGCGTGGCGCCCGCGTCGAGGTCGGCGAGGAACTTCGGGATGGTCATCTCCCCCTCGTCGAGGACGAGGTAGTCAGCGCCGGCGTATACCGCGGGCTGGCTCGTGGGATCCTGGCCACCCACCACGATGCGCTTGCCGCGCGCGTGACAGAGCTCGATGAGCGCGAGGAGATTCCGCTGCTGCGGGATCATGCCCCCCGCCATGACGATGTCCGCCCAATCGACGAGGCCGATGTCCATCTCCTCCACATTGAGATCGAGGAGCCGGATCGACCACTCCTGGGGCAGGAGGGCGGCGACGGTGATGAGGCCGAGAGGTGCCGCGGGATATCGGGCTCCGAAGAGCTCGCACACCTCGCGGTAATTCCAGTAGCTGAACTCCGAGAACCGCGGCGAGATCAGGAGGCATCGCATCATCGTGTCAGGAGGATGTCCCGAAGCAGGCTCCGCGTCAAATGCCTTTCAGCGGGTGGAAAGGTTTGCCGTCACTCCCTCTCCGCGGGCGCGAACGGGCGGTCTCGATTGCGGCCGACCTGGCGCGCGAGACGCTCTAGGTTGTTCTGGCAGCCGACGCAGGTCGCCACCTCGGGCATCATGAGCAGTCGCGCCGGCGAGGTCGGCTCGTGACATTCGACGCAGACGCCATACGTGCCCGCGCGGAGCCGGTGCAGTGCGTCCGACAGACGCTTCACGCGCCCCACCAGCAGCTCGTGCGTGGTCGCATCGACGGCAACGATCTGGCGAAGTTGCGCGCCGGTGGTAAGCAGATCCTTCTCCAACCGCTTTCTGATCGTCGTACTCATGGCTCCCTGCTCTTTGATCGCGATGCCCCCCGGATCTCCTCCGCACGCGGGGGCGCGGAGGAGATCCGGGCATGGGCGCACACGTACTGCAGCATCAGCGTCGGGCGGCGAGGACCTCCACCCGTCGATTGATGGAGCGGCAATTCTCGGAGAAGTCCCGGCAGAGCGGTGCCCGGGTACCGAAATCACCGCTGGAAATCCGGCCGGGCGCAATACCCGCCGTGATCAGCTCCTGACGAACCGCCGACACTCGCCGCGCGCTCAGCGTGGGATCGTTGTCGTTGGCCTGCGCGTCATCGACGTGACCATCGAGTCCGATCGCGAGCTGAGGGTTCGCATTCATCCAGGTGACGAGCTTGGCGATCTTGTCGGCACACTTCGACTGGATGGCCGCCTGCTTGAACTCGAACTGCACGTTCTCCACCGAGCTCCAGGTTCCGGTGGGCTCGAGGGAGCCGCGCAGTCCCGAGGTGCCCGTCGGTCCTGTGGGGCCCTGCGGCCCTTGGGGTCCTTTGATGCCGGCCGGACCACCCTGACCAGCCGGTCCGGCTGGTCCGGGCGATCCCGGTGCGCCTGCCGGGCCTCTCAGGCCCATCGCTCCTGCCGGACCGGCCGCAATGTACGACGCTCGGGGATAGCAGGGAAGTCCCTCCCACACACCCTCGCCGTACCGGATCTCGGCCTTGTCGACGTAGCCGTCCTGGTAGGCGTACAGCGGCGGCCCCTCATACCCGAACGATGCGCACCCCGCCGCGGCGGCGAACAGCGCGGTCACGAAGAACCCTCGCATGACGTGTCTCATCGTTGCATCTCCTTGAGGCTGCATCGCGCGGCTACTTGCTCGCCGACTTGATGCTGATCAGCACTTCGACGCGTCGGTTCTGCTGCCAGCACGCCTCGGTCTCGTCTCGGCAGTTCGCTCGGTTTTCGCCGAAGGCGCCGGTCATGATGTTGTCGGCGGGGACGCCCGCCTGTACCAGCGCATCGCGGATGGCATTGACGCGACGCTCGCTGAGCGCCTGGTTGTAGGGGTTGGTGCCCCGCGGATCCGTGTAGCCGTCGATGCCCACCGTGAAGGTAGGGTTCTGCTGCAAGTGGGCTGCGATCTCCGAGACCTTGCGCGTTTCGTTCTGCCGAACGTCGGCCTTGTCGAAATCGAACAGGAAATCCCTGAACGAGGTCAGGCGCGGGCTGGCCGCGGGCGGTGCACTCTCGCCCTGGGCGCCAGCGGCTCCCTGGATACCACTCGCGCCTGCGTCGCCCATCGGTCCGGCTGGGCCCTGGAGCCCTGCGAGACCGGCAGGGCCGGCAGGGCCCGCAGGACCTGCGGGGCCCGCAGGACCGGCTACGCCCTGGGGGCCGCCGGGACCGTAGATCTTCCATCCCGTCGCACCACCGATGGGTCGCGCACTGCAACCCACGGCGAACAGCGCGATCACGGATAATAATAGTGCTCGTTTCATCGTCGAACCTCCGGCTGGTGTGAGCTGCCCTGTGCTGCTGGTGATGGCTTTCCTTCGGTCATTTCGACGTGGAAGTGCCCGTGTGAGGATGGCGAAAGAGCTCGGCCGCGAGCGGGTCCGGAGCTAACGGCGTGTGCGCGCTCGGCTCGCGGCGCCGCATCCGTCCGAGGAGCTCGGCGAAGGAGGCCGTTCTGAGGACCGAGTTGAACTGGCTTCGATAGCTCGCCGCGAGACTCACGCGTTCCGAAAGGACGTCGTAGACGGTCCAGCGGGAGTTGCCCTCGTGCAGGCGATAGTCGACTGAGACGGCGGCGCCCTGTTTCGGAATGATCCGCGAGCGCACTTCCGCCCACGCGCCGTCGATCGCTTCGCCGACGAACGTGACCTTCTCGTTGGCGTACCCATCGACGCTTGTGATGAACGCGCGCTCCAGGACGTCGGTGAAGAGCTCGACGAACTCGTCCTGCTCGGCGGGTGACAAGCCTTTCCAGTGCTGGCCCAGCGCCCGGCGCGAGATCTCGTTGAAGTCGAAGAGCTCGTGGCTCACGCGGACGATCCCGGTGCGCCGCTCGTCGCTCCCCATCGGTGACGACTGCACGATGGCCAGCACCCGGGCCACGGACGACTTCACGAACCCCAGAGGTCCGGAGGACACGGTCGTTTCAGCGGCGACGCCGGCGCTGCCGAGGGAGAGGGCGAGAGCGAGTCCGAGGATCGCAGGAGTCATCGCACTGAGTCTAAGCGGCGGGATCGACTCCTGATATTGGACCTTGGTCCACACCGGGTTCCGTGGCGTGTCGGCGCGGGGCCCAGCGGCCCTGCGGCCGGGCCTCCAGTTCCTCCCTCCCCGAACCTGGTCGAAGCTCTGGACACGCCTATGGGACCTTGGTCCAATAGGCGGCACAACGACGGGTGAGGGAAGCTCCAGGATGAGATGATGCGAGCGTCAGGCAGCCGTTGCCCGGCCGAACCCGCCGAGGTGCGTGACGACGCGCCCCCACTGGCACGGCTTCAGCACGTCCATCACGTCGGCCGCGTCGTTCATGATGAGGATGCGTCGACGCTCCATGAGATGCATATCGGATACCGGCGAGTTGGAACTTCGTCCCATCCCCCTCCCGGCGGGGGTACAATGAGCGGCGGGCGCTTCCGTGCTCGGGGTGCCGCCCTCGACCCTTTCGGGAAGGAGAACCGTATCAAGGAACTCCAGCCGACCGACCCCGTGGCCGTGCAACTCGTTGAAGCGCTTGGGCTGAGGGATGCGTGCGACCTCGACCTGCTCCTGTTCTTCTCGCGGCATCCGCGTGTCGTTCTCAGCAGTGAGCGTCTCGCCGCCTACGTCGGTTACGACGTCCCCGAGGTCGCGCGGGCACTCGACTTGCTGCTCGGCGCCGGACTCCTGAAACGGACGCTCAACCACGGCGCCCCCGGGCGGATGTACGTCCTCGAAGTCGGTCGCGCTGAGGAATGGCTGGAACCCTTGCGCCGAGTATGCGCGTCGCCGGAGGGACGGAACGCGCTGAAGGTGTTGCTGAAGCAGCGACAGTCGCCGACCGTAACCCGAGCCAACCGTCGCCGGCGTACGATCCGTGACGATGGCAGGAGACATTGACCATGCCTGAACGGGACCTCGTCAAGACCGGCATCGAAGGGCTGGACGACATCATGGCCGGCGGCCTTCTGCGCGGCAGTATCGTCCTGGTCGAAGGCGCCGCCGGGACGGGAAAGACGACCCTCGGGCTGGAGTTCATCTATCGGGGCGCGACCGAGTTCAGCGAACCCGGACTCATCGTGCTCTTCGAGGTCTCCCCGGACAAGCTGGTGCGCGATGCGGGGCTGTTCGGCTGGGACTTGCCCGAGCTCGAGCGCCAGGGCCGGCTCAAGATCGTCTTCACGACGCGCCAGGTGTTCCAGCAGGAGATCCAGCAGGCCGATAGCCTCCTCCTCGAGGAGGCCGCGGCGATCGGCGCGCGCCGCATCTTCGTCGACGGCCTGGTGCGGCGCACCCCGGGGGCCAACGACGCCGGATGGAACACGCACGAGGCGTTCCACCTCCTCGCGGAAGGGCTCCAGCGCGAGCGGCTCACCGCCATGCTCGGGGTGGAAGTGGCAGCCTCCGCGGGCGTGGACGCCTCGTTACCCGAGGAGTTCATCGCCGATACGGTCATCCAGCTCAGGATCGAAGCGATGGAGCGCGCGGTGCAGCGGTCGATGGAGATCGTGAAGGCCCGCGGACAGGATTACCGGATGGGACGGCACCAGTTCTCGATCGTGGACGGGAAAGGGATCGAGGTCTACCGTCGGGTGCAGTCGCCCCGTGACCTGGCGCGGGACGAGGCAGCGGCATACGACACGACGATCCGCGTCACGACCGGCGTTCCGGGGCTCGACGAGATGATGAACGGCGGCTACTACCTCGGCAGCACGACGCTCGTGGTCGGCATCACGGGCTCCGGCAAGAGCGTCATGGCGCTGCAGTACATCGCCGAAGGCGCCCGGCTGGGCGAGCGGAGCATCATGCTCACGCTCGATGAGCCACGGGCGCAGGTGCTGCGGAACGCCGCCACCATCGGGATCGATCTCCAGCGGTCGATCGATCAGGGCGTGGTGCGACTCGTCTACGACCGGCCGCAGGAGATCGAGATCGATCGGCATTTCCTGCAGCTCGAGACGATCGTGAAAGAATTTCGGCCCCGGCGCGCCGTGATCGACAGCCTGTCGACCTATGGCTCGACCTTGGGACCGGCGGGCCGAAGCTTTCGCGACTTCTTCCATGCCGTCATGGCGCTCATGAAGGAGTACCAGGTCACGACGATCTACAACCACGAGAATCCCGAGCTGCTCGGGATGTCGTCGGTCATGGGCCCCTTCGGCGTGAGCTCGCTCGTCGACAATGTGGTCCTCCTCAACTGGGTCGAGCTCCGCGACACGTTCCGGCAGGCGCTGACGATCGCGAAGATGCGCGCGAACAAGTTCGACCGCTCGACGCGCGAGTGCGAGGTCGTGGACGGCCAGGGCATGCACGTGCTGCCGCGGGAAATCCCGCCGAGCGCCCGGGCCCGGCTGGCGTTCTGGGAGTACAACAGTCTCGTGGCGCGATCCCCCGAGCGCCACCCCTTCGAGAGCCGGGGGTAACGGCCGGTGCCAGAGCCGGACCTGACGATCTTCCAGCTCGATCGCGGCCGCGCGGCGCTCGAGAAGTACGCCGTCGTGCACCATATGACCGTCGAGGTCTACGGCGCTGATGGAGCTCTCGTGGCGGGCGCCGTGAATCGCACACCGCTGTTCGATCTCTTCACCGCGGGTCATTCTCCCGGGATGTTCGCCATCTGCGCGCGACAGTGCCTGAGCCAGTCGGGTCCGAGCCCGCCCGTCGTCGTCGAAGAGCAGTACGGGATGGCGGTGGTCGGTACCCCGCTCGTGCTCGGCGGCGAGATCGTGGGGGCGGCGGTCGCGGGATACGCGCTGACCGCGCACCTCGGCTACCGCGAAGTCGTGCGCCTCGCGCGCGATTGCCGGCTTCCCGTGGACGGCGTCTGGGCGGCGACGCGCAAGGAGCTGCCCGTGTCACGCTCGGTGCTGCCGTTGCGCGGCGAGCTGCTGGGAATCATCGGCAACACGCTGTTGAGCGAGCACCACCGGTCCCGTCAGCTCGAAGCGACGTCACTGCGGCTCGCGGAGGCGGCCGAGGCGAAGGACAGGTTCCTGGCCGTGCTCTCCCACGAGCTGCGGACGCCGCTCACCGCGATCGTCGGCTACGCCGCGCTCATCCGCCGACAAAAGCTCGACGGGCCCGGCGTGGGGCGGGCGCTCGAGGCGATCGAGCGAAACGCGAAAGTGCAGACGCGGCTCATCGAGGATCTCCTCGACGTCTCCCGCATCATTTCGGGATCGCTGCGGCTGGAGCTTCGGCCCCTCGCGCTGGGACCGCTGATCGAGGCGGCCGTCGCGTGCACCGCCCCCGCCGCACAGGCGAAGGGGGTTCATGTCGACCTCATGCTCCCGCCGTCGGCGCCACCGATTTGCGGCGATCCCGGCCGCGTGCAGCAGATCGTGTCGAACCTGCTCGTCAACGCGGTCAAGTTCACGCCGGCGGGGGGCAGGATCGACGTGCGGCTGGAGGAACGGGGACCGGAGGTGCAGATCGTCGTTCACGATAACGGCATGGGCATCAGACCGGAGTTCCTGCCGTATGTCTTCGACCGCTTCCGGCAGGACGATACGACGGAAGCGCGGGCACACGGTGGTCTTGGCCTCGGCCTCGCCATCGTGCAAAACCTGGTCACCTTGCTCAACGGCTCCGTCGTCGTCGAGAGTGGCGGCGAGGGCCAAGGGGCGACATTCACCGTGAGCCTGCCCGCCGTGGTGGACATGGAGGCGGTCGTCGAGCCGGTGCCGGTGAAGGTCGCAGCCTCCCCCGTCGATCCGACGCTCAAAGGCTTGCGGGTCCTGCTGGTCGACGACGATGTCGATGCGCGCGAGCTGTTCACCAGAGTGCTCGAGCAGTGCGATGCGCGAGTGGCCGCGGTCGCGAACGCCCCGGCGGCGCTCGCGGCCCTCGAGCACTGGAAACCGGATGTGCTGGTGAGCGACATCGGCATGGCGGGGGGGAATGGCTACGTCCTGATGCGAGCGATCCGGCGTCTCTCGCCCGAACGGGGGGGCAACATCCCCGCCCTCGCCGTGACGGCTTACGCGGGTGCTGACGACGTCAAGCTCGCGCTCTCAGCAGGCTTTCACGCCCATCGGGCCAAACCCATCGAACCGGCCGAGCTTGCGCTGGCGGTCGGCGAGCTGGCGCGCGGAATCCACTGACGCCGGCGGTCATGTAGCGCTTTCGGACTTCGGCACGATGACGCCCGCGCGGTCGGCCAGCCGCACGAGGTCGGCCACTGATGCGGCCTCCATCTTCTCCATGACGCGGGCGCGGTGCACTTTCACCGTCTTCTCGCCGATGCCGAGTGCGCCGGCGATCTGCTTGTTCAGCATGCCGGTCACCACGAGGGCGAACACCTCCATCTCGCGTGGGGTCAGCCGCTCCACACGCTCGAGCACCTCTGCGGTGCGGCCCTCTTCGCCCAGGGTCTTGACGTCCTTCGTGAGCGCGCGCTCGATCGCCTCCAGGAGGTTCTCGACGTCGAACGGCTTCGTGAGGAAGTCGGCGGCGCCGCCCTTCATCGCCTTCACGCTCATCGAGATGTCGCCGTGGCCGGTGATGAAGACGATGGGCATCCGATGGCCTTTGCCCGCGAGCGCTTCCTGCAAGTCGAGCCCGGTGAGGCCGGGCATCCGCACGTCGAGGATCAAACAGCACGGCCCCACGAACGGCTCGCGAGCCAGGAAGTCTCGAGCGGAAGCGAAGGCCTCCACCGCGTAGCCGGCCGACGTCATGACACGCGTCAAACTCTTCCGTACCGACGGATCGTCGTCCACGATGAAGATCATCGCTCCCGAGGCGTTCATCTCGCGGCCGCCTTCTCCACGGGCAGTGTGAATTGGAACGTCGCTCCTCCCTGCGGGTTGTTCGCGGTCGTGAGCCGGCCGCCATGCGCATCGACGATGGTGCGCGCGATGGCCAGCCCCATGCCGATGCCCTCGGCCTTCGTCGTGTACAGCACGGTGAAGATGTGGTCCGCGTCCTTGGCAGCGATCCCCGGTCCCGTATCCTGCACCGCGACCCCCACGAGGCCGGCGCCGTCGCTGAGGGTTCGGATGACGAGACTCCCCTCGTGCGTGCCCGGCTCGCGCATGGCATCGAGGCCGTTGAGGACGAGGTTCAGCACCACCTGCTGCAGCTGGACGCGGTCGCCGCGCACTCGAGGCAGCCCGGTGGCGGTCTCGAGACGCATGGCGACGTTGCGGATGGCCGCATCACTCATCACCAGGCGCGCCACTTCGGTCACGACCTCGTTGAGGTCGAGCGACACGTACTCGAGGTCGCCCTTCTTGAGCAGGAGGCGTAGCCGCCGGATCACGTCGGCGGCGCGCTTGTCGTCCGAGACGATGTCGTTGAGAATCTCGCGCATCTCTACGACGTCGATGGGCTCGGCGGTGACGAGCCGTTGCGCCACCTGGGCGTTGTTGAGGATTGCCGTGAGCGGCTGATTCAGCTCGTGGGCCAGCGACGCCGTGAGCTCCCCCATGGCGGAGACGCGGCCGATGTGTGCCAGCTCCTGCCGGAGACGTTGCGCCTCGAGCTCCACCTGCTTGCGCGAGAGTGCGTTGGCGAACACATCTCCCAGGAGCCGGAGTCCCTGCACGGGTTCGTCCGGCTGCCATGCGCGCACGCCGCGCACGGTGCCCAGCACGAGGCCGCCCACGACCACCCCCGCCACCACCAGCGGCAGCGCGACCTGGGACTTGATGCCGAGCGCCAGGCAGGTGCGCCGATCCACGGCCGCCGCCTCGGGCAGGTCCTCGATCCGTGAAAAGGCGACGACGTCTCCGCGCTGGATCACGGCCGCCGTCCACGGGATTCCCTCCGCCGTCATGTCGCCGTCGATCGTCCACGTGCGGTAGGCCCTGCCGTCACGCGAGAATTCGATCAGACTGCCGCGATCGACGTCCAGGAAGTCCACGATCCGGCGAAGCCCCCGCTCGATCTCTCGATCGAAATCGGCGGCCCACAGCGTGCTGAACCTCGTCGACAGGGAGGAGAGGAGCTTCTCGAAGGCCAGGCGCTCGGCGAGCGAGACCTCCATGCGCCGCCGCTCGAGGGCGCTCGCGAAGGTTTCGCTCAGCAGGCGCAGCCGTGCCACCAGCTCGTCCGACCACACGCGTTCGTCGTGCACGGCGTCGAGGGACAGCGCGCCGAGCACGGCCCCACGGGCGCGGAGCGGCAGCGATATGTGCGAGCGCGTGCCCATGCGCTCGTAGCTGGCGCGATCGGTGACGGCCGCGTCCGGAAGCTCGTCCGTTCGGGAGAAGCGGACGATGTCGTTGTCCCGCAGCCTCGCGGCCGTCCAGGGGAACTGGCCGGCTTGCATGATCCACGGCAGCGCCTCGATGCCCGGCGCCGCCCACGAGATGAGGGCACCGGGCTCGCCGCTGAGGTGCTCGTCGAGCGCCCCGCGATCGGCGCCGAGAAATGCCACCACCTGGCCGAGCCCGTGCTCGAGGGCCTTGTCGAGATCGCGGGCCGGCACGTGGATGAGGCCGGCGGAGAGCTCGGACAGCAGCGTCTCGAAGCGGAGGCGCTCTTCGAGCTGGACACGCATCGAGCGGCGGGCGACGCGGCGGTACAGGAGCAGCACGATCAGCAACGCCTGGGCGACGATCAGGAGCGCCGCGCCAAGGGCGTACCACGGCAGTAGCGACGTCGCGATCGGGGCTATGTACGCCTCCTTTCCTCCTACGGAGTATAGAACACCGCCCCTCGCCTCCCGCGGTGCATTGGACTTTGGTCCAATGGGGCGGAGAGCACGCGCGGGCTAAGGTGAGAAGCGTGAGAAACACTCTCGCCGCCCGGCGGTACGCGGCCGTGCTGGTGATCCTCGCCGCGGTGCTCTGGCGGCACCGATGGGCGCCGGCGCTGGTGGTCGTCACCTTCGTGGCCTGGGTCGTCCTCCACAAGCGGCTCGAGAGTGAGCCCGGTGTAGCACGTCAGCGCGCGTGGCAGCGCGCGTGGCCGCCCGCCACCCTCGTGCTCGTCGTTCTCATCGCCGGGGGCACGGCTCTCTACTCCGCCTCGAGCCACGCGATGGAGGCGAAGATCTTCCCCGTCGCGCTGAACGCGTTCGCCGGGCTCATCGTGGCCGGCGGAATCTGGAGGCGGGTCTCGGAGTCGTGATCGCTCGGGACTCCGTGGAGGCTCCCATCCGCGCCGAGCTCTTCGGGCTCGAGCGCCTCGAGCAGCACGCGGAGAGCCTCGCGGCCGCCCAGCTCGTCACCAGGCTGTCGGGCCGCGGCGGGCCCCTGTTGGCGCGTGTCCAGGACAACGCGCGCGTTCTCCGTCAATCGTATGGGGTCGTGGCCGCCACCATTCGGGAAGAGCGCGCGATCACGCCCGCGGCGGAGTGGCTCGTCGACAACTTCCACGTCGTCGACGAGCAGCTGCGCGAGATTCGCGACGATCTGCCGCCCGGCTTCTACAGAAAGCTGCCCAAGCTCCTCGACGGCCCGCTCGCCGGCAATCCGCGCGTGTACGGCATCGCGTGGGCCTTCGTCGCCCACACCGACAGCCGCCTCGATCCCGAGATGCTCCGCCGCTTCGTGCAGGCCTACCAGCGCGTGCAGCCGCTGACCATCGGCGAGCTGTGGGCGGTGGCGATCACGCTGCGCATCGTGCTCATCGAGAATCTGCGGCGCCTCTCGGAGAGCATCGTGCGCGCCCGGACCGCGCGCCAGGAGGCCGACCTCCTCGCCGACGAGCTGCTCGGCGTGGGCACGGCCAAAGGCGAGGAGGCGGTCGCGCCCGACCAGAGCGGCCTCGCGCGCTTCGAGGACGCGCCACTCGTCACCGCCTTCGCGGTCCAGCTCGTCCAGCGCCTGCGGGATCAGGATCGCGCGGTGACTCCGGCGCTGCTCTGGCTCGACGAGCGGTTGCAGGCGCAAGGCACGACCTCCGACGACATCGTCCGCGTCGAGGTTCAGCGCCAGGCTGCGATGAACGTAACGGTCCGCAACGTCATCATGAGCATGAGCCTCATCTCCGCCCTCGACTGGGCGGACTTCGTGGAAACGATCAGCCTCGTCGACCTCGTGCTGGGGGCGAACCCCGGCTACGGCGCGATGGACTTCGCCACGCGCGATGCCTATCGGCACGCGGTCGAGGAGCTCGCGCGCGGCTCGGGCCGGCAGGAGCTCGACGTCGCGCGACAGGCCATGGCGCACACGCACGCCCCGGCGGCCGCCGACGATCGCGGGCGGGATCCCGGCTTCTATCTGATCGGCGGCGGCCGCCGGGCTTTCGAGGAGGCGCTGGGCTACGGGGCGCCGCTCTCGCACCGCCTCCTGCGCGCCTACGTGGCGGCGGCGACCCCCGGCTATCTGGGAACCATCGCCGTCCTCAGCGGCCTCGTGCTCGCCATTCCGCTCGTGGCGGCCTGGGAGTCCGGCGCCGGAGGAGTGAGCCTGGTTCTCCTCGCGCTGCTCGCCGCCGTCCCCGCCTCGGACCTCGCGATGGCGGTCATCAATCGAAGCGTCACCTCGTACGTGACGCCGTCCGTGCTGCCCCGGCTCGCGCTCGCGGGCGGCGTGCCACAGCATCTGAGGACCATGGTCGTGGTGCCGATGCTGCTGACGGACGGCGCCGAGGTCGCCAAGCAGATCGATCGGCTCGAGGTCCACTACCTCGCGAATCCGGACGGCGATCTTCGTTTCGCGATTCTCTCGGACTGGCTGGACGCCCCCACGGCCAGCCTGCCGGACGACGACGACACGCTGGCGGCGGCGCGCGAAGGGGTCGCGCGCCTGAACGGGCGCCACGGCGAGCGCTTTCTCCTCTTTCACCGCCGGCGGCTGTGGAACGCGCGCGAAGGCGTGTGGATGGGATGGGAGCGTAAGCGAGGCAAGCTCCACGAGCTGAATCGGCTCCTGCGGGGAGCGACGGACACGAGCTTCGTGCCCACGGACGCCGTCACGCCCGCGGACGTGCGCTACGTCATCACCCTCGACGCCGACACGCGGCTGCCCCGAGGCGCCGTGGAGCGCCTTGTCGGCACCATGGCGCATCCGCTCAATCGCCCGCGCCTGGATCCCGCACAGCAGCGCGTGGTCGACGGCTACGGGGTGCTGCAACCGCGCGTGACGCCGCCGCTTCCGTCACTCGAGGGCTCCTTCTTCCAGCGTCTGTCGTCGGGTCCCGCCGGCGTCGACATCTACGCCTCCGCGGTGTCCGACGTGTACCAGGACCTGTGGGGAGAAGGGTCGTACACAGGCAAAGGCATCTACGACGTGGACGCCTTCGAAGCGGCGCTGGCGGGGCGGGCGCCGGAGAACGCGCTCCTGAGCCACGATCTCTTCGAGGGCGTCTTCGCGCGCGCCGGCCTTGTGACCGACGTCGAGCTGTTTGAGAGCTCGCCCTCGCATTACGCGGTGGCGGCCGCGCGGCAGCATCGATGGGCACGCGGCGACTGGCAGCTGCTGCCCTGGATCTTCTCCACGCAGATGCCGGTGATCGGGCGCTGGAAGATGCTCGACAACCTTCGCCGCACGCTGTCGGCGCCCGCGGCCTTTCTGACGCTTGCCGTTTCCTGGATCGCGCCCGGTGCGTCCCCCGAGGCGTGGAGCGGCTTCATCCTGGCGACGGTCGCGGTGCCGTCGCTGGTGCCGGTGCTGGGCGGGTTGATCCCGCGCCGGCGTGGCATCTCGAAGCGGAGCTACGTGCGCGCCATCGGACGTGACGTCGTGCTCGCCGCCTCACAGATCGGGCTCACGATCACGATGTTGGCGTACCAGGCGTGGCTGATGGGCGACGCCATCGTGCGCACGCTCGTCCGCGTGTACGTCACACGCCAGCGGCTTCTGGAATGGGTCACCACGGCGCAGGCGAAAGCGGGTTTTCGTCTCGATCTGCGTGGGTTCTTCCGCCGCATGCTGGGAGGGGTGGCGCTCGCGGTGGCGGCGGCGGTGGTTGCGAGCGTTCGCCCGGCGGCGTTGCCCGCGGCGCTGCCGTTCCTCGCGCTGTGGCTCGCGGCGCCCGCGGTGGCGTGCTGGATCAGCCGGCCGCGAAGCACGGAGCTCGCCCGGCCGCTCTCGGTGACGGACGCGCGCGCGCTGCGGTTGATCGCGCGCCGGACGTGGCGGTTCTTCGCGACGTTCGTCGGTGCCGACGGTCATGCGCTGCCGCCGGACAACTTCCAGGAGACTCCCAGCCCGGTGGTGGCGCGCCGCACGTCGCCCACGAACATCGGCCTCTATCTTTTGTCCACGGTGGCCGCGCGCGATTTCGGCTGGATCGGCACGCTGGAGGCCGTCGAGCGTCTGGAAGCCACGATGGCCACCATGAAGGCTCTCGAGCGTGTCCGCGGCCACCTCTACAACTGGTACGACACCAAGGACCTCCGCCCTCTGGACCCAAAGTACGTGTCGTCGGTCGACAGCGGCAATCTTGCCGGGCATCTCATCGCCATCAAGCACGCCTGCGAAGAGATGCTCGACCGCCCTCTCCTTCGTCGCGCCGCGCTCGACGGGATCGACGACACCGCGCAGCTCGTCCGGCTCTCGGGTCTGGCCATGCCGAGCGACGCGGGGCTGCGCACCGCCGGCGGCCGGCGGCTGGGCGAGGCGCTCCACGCCGTCGCCGCCACGCTTGCGTCGTCGGATGACGCGGTCGAGTGGGGATCGTGGCTCCTGGTGCTGCAGGCTCACG
>JBKKCN010000045.1:0-3019 GCA_046712525.1 Candidatus Rokuibacteriota bacterium | reverse complement strand
CCTCCTTTAACTTTGCGCCCGCGGCGCGGCGGGGCGGGGCTGGGCTCGCCCTATCCATTTTTCCATTTCCGCTCCCTGCGCCGCGCGGCGCGGCTCGGCTCGCCCTGCCATGCGGCTACTTCATCGGCGAGTGCGCCGCGGGGAGGAGGACGATCGACTGCATGTGGGCGAGCAGCCCGATGGATTTGCCGACGAAGGTCTGCCAGTCCGCGTTCTGACCGAGCTTGGCACGCGCGGCGGCGCGGTCGTTGAGGTCCTTGAAGACCCACATGTGCACGACCTCGTTGAGCTGGGCGATCTCCGTCGTCCACACGCCGACGCGGCGCATGAACTGCGCGCGCACGGGCAGGATGTCCTTGAAGAGGCTGATCCACTCCCCGCTCCTGCCCACGTGCGTGCGGTACCAGCGCAGCTCGTACACGTTGCCGGTGTCCGTGGGCGGCGTGAGGGGCACGGCGGCGGAGAGGATCTTGTTCTCCTGCGCCAGCATCAGAGGACGGATCTGCGGCACGTAGCTCCGCGTCCACTCCTCGTTCTTCGCCAGCTCCGCGCGCAGCCGGTCGCGCTCGACGAGGTCGGCGAACTCCCACAGGTGCACCACCTGGTTCAGGGTGCCGAACTCCGTGGACCAGAAGCCGTGCAGCTTGCCGTACTTGTCGCCGCGCGCCTTGCGTCCGACGTCCGCCGAGAGCCGCAGATACTCGCCCTGCTTGCCCGGCACCAGCGTGTAGGTCCTCAGCTCGTAGATCATCGCAGGCTCCTGTCTATCGATACGGGGCGTGAGGCGTGTCGACCGCGTAGTCCTTGCGCAGCGGGTGACCCTCCCAGTCCTGCCCGAGAAGGATCCGGCGCAGGTCGGGATGGCCGTCGAACACGATGCCGAACATGTCCCAGCACTCGCGCTCCGACCAGTTCGCGCCGCGATACTCGCCGGTGAGGGTGGCGATGCGCGTGACGCCCGCGCCCAGACGCGCGCGCATCAGCACGGCGTCCGCGCCCTGGAGGTTGTCGAGGCGGCACAGCACCTCGAAGCCCTCCTCTTTCCAGTCCACGGCGCTCAGCCAGTTGAAGTACAGGCAGCCGAGCTCGTGCTTGGCGAAGCGCGCGAATTCCTGCCACCGCTCGGCGGGCAGCGTCACCTGCAGGGCGCCGTCCACCCGGAGCGGCGTCACCGCGAAGCGCTCCTCGATCCGCGTCGAGGCGTCGGAAGCCGTCGGGGTCACCGGGCGTCGGCGGGGGCGGTGCGAGTGCCGGTCTTCTGGAACTCCGAGACCTGGTCCTTGAGCTTCAGCAGGCCGTACATGAGGGAATCCGGAGTGGGCGGGCACCCGGGGACATAGACGTCCACCGGCACCACGCGATCCACGCCCTTGACCACGTGATAGCCGTGACGAAAAGGCCCGCCCGAATTCGCGCACGAGCCCATCGACACCACCCACTTGGGATCGGGCATCTGGTCGTAGATGCGCTTGAGCATGGGCGCCATCTTGATGGTGACCGTCCCCGACACGATCATCAGGTCCGAATGCCGGGGAGACGCGAAGGGCACCATCCCGAAGCGCTCCACGTCGAAGCGCGACGCGAAGGTGGCCATCATCTCGATGGCGCAGCAGGCGAGGCCGAAGGTGACGGGCCAGATCGACGACTTGCGAGCCCAGTTGAACACCTTGTCGGTGGAGGTGGTGACGATCCACCCGCCCGGCATGTGATGGATGGCGTCCGCGATGGCGGCCAGCGTGTTCGACGTCTTGTCGTCGTGGGGGCGGTGCTGCCCGTACTTCTCGAATTCCTGCAGGTCCTTGAACTCGGTCCAGACAGGCGCCGGAATCTGCGGCACCGGGCGCTTCACTTCCACTCCAGCACTCCTTCGCGATAGGCGTACAGCCAGCCCAGTCCCACGATGCTGATGAAGGCGGCCATCACCCAGAAGGCCGGCATCCCCACCGAGCGCAGCACCAGTGCCCACGGGAAGAGGAAGACAGCGAGGGCGTCGAAGACGAGGAACACCAGGGCGACCAGGTAGAAGCCGACGGGGAACTGGATCCAGGTGGGACCGATGGGCTCGGCGCCGCACTCGTAGTTCATCAGCTTGACGATGTCGGGACGGCTGGGCCGCAGCAGCGCCGCCGCCGCCAGCGATACCACTGCGAACCCGACGATCAGAGCGCCGAAAATGGCCACGGGCACGTAGCCGGACACAGGACTCCTCCCTCGAAGAATCGACCCAAGCCCGGAGTATAGCACGCGAATTTCCGCGCCCGACGTGGCAGCGCCGTCGCCGAACAGGGTATTTCGCTTCACGGTGGCGGGACGGTGAGCGCTCCGGGGGCGGACATTCGCGATGGGCACGCTCCTTGCGGTTCAACCCCGGCATGCACCGGAGAGCGCGCGCATGAGTCCGGGTGGTCATCTCGTTACCACCGCCGCCGCCTGCGCCGCCACCGTGGCGGTCCCGGGCTCCTGGCCGTTGGCGGCCGCGGTGGCGGCGGGCGGCTTCCTCATCGACGTCGACCACGCGGTCGACTACGTCCTCTTCGAAGGCGCACGGGACCTGCGGCCGGGCGCCTTCCTGCGCTACTACGTCGAGGGCCGCGTCCGACACGCGGTGCTCGTGCTGCACTCGTACGAGTTGTTCGCGCTCCTCGGCGTCCTTGCGTGGCTGACGGCGTCCCCCTGGCTCGGCGGCTACCTGGTGGGCGCTCTCATGCACCTCGCACTCGACATCACCTTTAACGGTCGCCTCACACCCCACTCCATCGCCGCCTTCTACAGCTTCGGCTACCGGCTCGCGCACCGCTTCGACGCGCGTGCGCTGCTCGGCGACACCGACATGCGTCCCGCGCCCGCGCACTTCTGGAGCGCCTTCTTCGTCGGCTCCCAGCGACAGACGCCGCTCACCCCTGAGACGACACGGAGCCCGGCCGTCACCGCGTCGTGCTAGACTCCCGCCACCATGCGGGTGCTCGTCGTCGAGGACGAAGAGAATGTCGGGGGCGTCTTCCGCGATTTCCTGTCCGAG
>JBKKCN010000044.1:0-2830 GCA_046712525.1 Candidatus Rokuibacteriota bacterium | reverse complement strand
GTGCCGTAGCGCGCGCGATAGGCGTGCGCGTCGACGCCGGCGGCGGCGCGGCCGGCGCCGTTGAGCGCGCGCAACGTGCCGCGCGCGGCATCGTAGATGAGCCAGAAGTTGTCCCCGCCGACGCCGTTCATGTGCGGATAGACGACGGCGATGGTGGCGGCGGCGGCGATGGCCGCGTCCACGGCGTTGCCGCCCGCGTCGAGGATCGCGAGGCCAGCTTCGGAGGCGAGCGTGTGCGGTGAGGCGACGAGGCCGGCGCGGGCGCGGACCTCGGGCCAGCGAGTGGGAGCGTTCACGCGGCTCATGATACGCTGCACCTCTCATGCAGCCCGCGACGGTGGAGATGGCGGTGCCGTTCGTCGTCGAGACCCTGGCCCGCACGCAGATGGTCTGGGTTCGCGAGGCCACCGACAGCATGGCACCGCTCGTGCGCGCAGGGGATCGGCTGCGCCTCGCTCCCGCCGACCGTCGGCATATCCGTCCGGGCTCGCTCGTCGCCTTCTGTAGTGAGGCCCGCCTCGTCGTCCATCGCGTCCTCGCCTCCGGTCCCGCCGGCGTCGTCACGAAGGGCGACGCGCTTTCACGCCGCGATGGACCGGTGTCATGGGACGCCGTGGTGGGCCGCGTGGTGGCCGTCGCGCATCCTGTACAACTCACCGAGCTCGAGAAATTTCCGTGGCCGATGCTGGGCCGCATGCTGGCGGCGCTCTCTCATGTGACGGAAGCGGTGGCGCCAGCGGCCGTGGCAGCCGGCGGGTGGCGGCGCGCCGCGTGGGTGCTGACGCGGGCGCCCTTTCACGTGGTGGCGTGGATCGCGCGGTGATCCTGACCAAGGCGTCCACGAGCGCGTGGCGGCTCATCGCGGGTGAAGCGGTGATCCTTTCCCTCGACACCAAGGTGCTGCGCGGGCTCAACGCGGTCGGCAGCCGCGTGTGGGACCTCATCGACGGAGAGCGCACGGTGGACGACATCGTCGGCGCGATCGTGGAGGAGTTCGACGTGCCGCCGCCGCAGGCCGCCGCCGACGTGCAGGCCTTCGTGCGCCAGCTCCTCGACATGGGGCTCGCCACGCACACATGAGTCGCCTGATGTTCCTCGAGCGCGGAGAGGAGCTGAGCGCCGCCAACGCTGCCGCCCTTCGCGCGTCCGCCTCGCCCATCCGGCTCAAGCTCCTCGGCCCCCTGCCGCCCTTCCGCGACGCCGACATCCTGCGCGTGCGTGCCGTCCGCGCGCCCGATGCTGCGGGCCTCTTGCTGTGCCGCCACGGTTCTTCCTTCACACTGCACGAGGCGGCGGCGCCGAGGAACGGACTCGAGGTCATTGGAACCGTCACCGGGCTCGAGCGCGGGCGTGCCGTCCTCAGCGTGGATGGAGGGCTGGGTCGCCTGCTCGCGGCGCGACACTGGCCGGCCGCGGTGAGGGTCGTGGAGATCCTTCGCCGTTTCCGCCATCCGTTCACGCCGCCGCTCTTCCAGGGCTCGGGGGACGCCCTGCTGCGCGGCGTGCGCGAGAAATACGATGCGCCCGTTGAAACGGCGCAGTACGGCGCCTACGCCACCGGCGAGCTGGCCGAGATCGAGCGCGCGCTCGTGGAGGAGCACGTGGTGGCGGGCGGGCGCATCCTCGACATCGGCTGCGGCGGGGGCCGGGAGGCGGTGGGCTTCGCGCGTCTCGGCTATCGGGTGGTCGGCATCGACATCGCGCCCGGCATGATCGAGGCTGCGCGCGCAAGCGCCGCGCGCCTTGGGCTCGCCATCGACTTCCGCGTCCAGAGCGCGACCAGCCTCGACGAGGCGCCCGGCTCGTACGACGCCGCCTTCTTCGGGGGATCGCTCCATCACATCCCCGGCCGCAGCCTGAGGATCGAGACGCTTACGCGTGTGCGGCGCGCGCTCACCCCGCCAGGCGTGCTGATCCTGATGGTCATGTACCGCGAGCGGCGCGGGCTTCTTTCGCGCAGCCGTGGGGTGGACGCGGTGCGCGTGCTCGCGCGCGCGCTCGGGGGCGGACCCCGCTTCTCGGAGCCAGGGGACTCGGACATGTGCGAGGTGTCGCACGGCAGCGATCCCGCGCGCGCGTGCTTCTTCCACAACTACGGCGGACCGGGCGAGATCCGCGGCGAGCTGCAGGCGGCCGGATTCACGGCGCAGGAGGCGATGCCCGGCTGGTGGGTGTGCGGCCCCGCTCCCCCGCCTTTGTGCTAACGTGAGGGCGCGATTCACACGAGCCTGACGCCGGAGGCCATTCGATGAGCGAGGAGCGACGACAAGCGCCCTCGCGGGACGCTGTGAAGCGGCCGTACGAGCGCCCCGCGTTTGCCTGGGAAGAAGACTTCGAGCCCTACGTCTTCTCGATGTGCGGCAAGATGCCGGCCCAGGGGGGCGCGTGCATAACCAGCCGGAGCTCGTAGTCGCCCTGGAGATCGCTGGCGAAGGCTGCCGTCTCGATTGCAGCGACCCGTCGTTCGCGGCTCTGCTCGCCGCCCGCTACGCCGGCTTCCCCGCCCTCGACACACCGGAGCTGACCCTGCGCGTAAACGTGACGGGGCCGCCGCGCGCCGACGCCGTGAAGGCCTGGTCCGGTCCCTACGCGCGCATCACCGGCCGCGCCGCCTCCATCGCCATCGAGGGTGTCGGATTCAGCGGCGAGTTCTACGAGGAAGCTGGCCGCGGCTTCATCACGCTCCCCTCTGATCCCGCGCCGCTGGAGACGCTGCTCACCGCCATCTATGCAGGCCGCCTCCTCTCGCGGGGCGGCGTCCTCCTCCATGCGGCGACGATCGTGGGCAAGGCGGGTGCCCTCGTGTTCTTCGGCCCCTCGGGAAGCGGCA
>JBKKCN010000043.1:0-4660 GCA_046712525.1 Candidatus Rokuibacteriota bacterium | reverse complement strand
TTTTTCAAGCACAAGAGGGCATACGACATTAGCGAGTGTCTCGTGGGCGCGGATATGTGTATAAGAGACTGGCACCATCTGGGTCTGGATCACCTGCGCAAGCAGACGTCCGCCCTCGTCCGTGATTCGCGTCTGCCATACCATCGTGCGCCTGCCCTTGTGCAGCGGCGTCGACTCCGCACGCACCACGCCCGCGCGGCCCGCGGCGAAGAAGTTCGTCTTGGATTCGATCGTGGTCGTGCTCGCGCCGGGCGGCAGGTTGATGAACGTCGCCGTCGCGCCCACCGTATCGGCGAAGGCCATGATGGCGCCGCCGTGCAGCGCGCCGCCCACCGTGCGCAGATCGTCGCGGATGGTGATCTCCGCCACGAGCCGGTCCTTGCCGGCCTCCACCCATCGGATGCCGAGCACATCGGAGAGTGTCCCCTTCTGGCGCTCGGCGATCGTGGCCACGTCCATGCCAGCCTCCTATGACGTCATCTCGTCGCGGCGGTACTCGGCGAGCGCGCGCTCGAGGGCCGCCGCGTCGGGTACCGCCGACCAGCCCTCGCCCTCGATCGACAGCGCGGCCGCGCACGTCGCCGCCTCCGCCGCCGTCCAGGGGTTGCCGTCCTCCTCGTAGCGCACGAGGAAGGTGGCGGCGAACACGTCCCCGGCGCCGGTGGCGTCCACCTCGTGTGCGAGGCGTGGCCGCACCTCGTAGCGCTCACCGTTCACGTAGAGCAGCGCGCCGTGGCGGCCCGCCGTGACCACGCCCACCGGCACCCGCTGGAGCCACTCCAGCATGGCGGCCTCCTGCCCCAGCACGTCGCGCTGGCTCAGGAAGAGCGCCTGCAGGCGCGCGAGCAGGTAGTCGGGCTGCCATGCCAGCGTCCCCACCGCGCCGTCGGGCTCCACCACGCGCAGCCAGCCCTGCGCCTGCGCGCTCACGGCCGCATCCGAGAAGGCCATGGACAGCAGCGGATCCACTTCCGCGAGCACGGGCGCGAGCATGACGAGCGGAGCGTCCTTCCAGTCCTCGGGCAGGTCGGCGGCGCTCAGCGCCGACGCCGCCGCTCGGACGCGCATCACGCGCTCGCCCTCGAGCTCGGCGTGCTCGAAGACCGTCGTCTCCCCCGCGGGCACGGTGACCACCTCGATACGCGGCGGCACGAGGTCGAGCGGGAAATCGTCGGCGTGGCTGGTGAGGATGGCCGCCGAGAGTCCGAGGCGATCGGCAGCGACGGCGGCATAGAGTGCCGCCCCACCCGGGCGCACCGTGTCCCCGAAATGATCGAGGGTTACGTGGCCAATGGCGATGAAGTCAGGGGCGGTCACACCATCGTCAGTCCACCGGAGACCGACAGCGTCTGGCCGGTGATGAAGCCCGCGCCGTCGGAGGCGAGGAAGACGACGGCGGGCGCGACGTCGTCCGGCACGCCGAGGCGGCCCCAGGGGATGACCCGCTTGAGGCTCTCGGCGAGCTTCGGGCTGACGGCCGCGAACTCCTTCTGGAAGAGCGGGGTGTCCGACGGGCCCGGACACACGCAGTTGACGTTGATGCGATGCCGCGCCATCTCGCGCGCGAGCGTCTTCGTGAGCGCGATGAGCCCGCCCTTGGCGGCCGAGTACACCGCCTCGCCCGTGGAGCCCACGCGGCCGGCGTCGGAGGCGATGAAGATGACCCTGCCGGAACCCTGCGTCATCATCTGCCGCAGGGCGGCGTGCGTGCACGCGATGGGTCCCTTGAGGTTGATGGCGAGGATCTTGTCCCAGAACTCCGGCGTGGTGTCGACGAACGGCATGGGCGTGTCCCAGCCCGCGCAGTTCACGAGGATGTGCAGCCCGCCCCAGCGCGCCACCACCGCCGCCGTCATCGCGTTCACGGCGGCCACATCGGTGATGTCGAGCGGGTGCGCGGCGGCCACGCCGCCCGCCTTCTCGATGGCGCGCACGGTGTCCGCGGAGCCGGCGGCGTTGAGGTCCACCACGGCCACGCGCGCGCCTTCGCGCGCAAGCGCCTCCGCGATGGCACGGCCGATGCCGCTCGCCCCGCCCGTGACGACGGCGACCTTGTCCGCGAGCATCATGCAAGCACCGCCTTCGCGATGATGTCGCGCATGATCTCGCTGGTGCCTCCCCCGATGGTCATGAGGCGGGCGTCGCGCGCGAAGCGCTCCACGGGATACTCGCGCATGTAGCCGTAGCCGCCGTGCAGCTGGACGCAATCGTAGGCGACGCGGTTCACCATCTCCGCCGTGAAGAGCTTCACCATGGAGATCTCGCGCACGGCCTCCTCGCCTGCCTGGAACTTCTGGCAGGCGGCGTAGGTGAGCCAGCGGCCCGCTTCGATCATGGTGGCGAGGTCGGCGAGCTTGTGGCGGATCACCTGCTTGTCGGACAGCGGTCCGCCGAAGGCCTGGCGCTCCTTCACGTAGGCGATGGTGTCCTCGAGGGCGCGCTCGGACATCGCCACCGCGTGCAGCCCCGCCACCAGCCGCTCGCGCTGGAAGACGCGCATGACCTCGTAGAAGCCGACGCCCTCGCGCCCGAGCAGGTTCTCGGCGGGCACGCGCATGTCCGAAAAGGAGAGCTCCGCGGTGTCGGAGGCGCGCATGCCCATCTTGTCGAGGGTGCGGCTCACGGAGAAGCCGGGCGTGTCACGCTCCACCAGGAACATCGAGATGCCCTTGTGCCGCTTGCCCGACTCGCCCGCTTCCACGCGCGCGGCCACGAAGTAAATGTCGGCGAAAGCGCCGTTGGTGATGAACATCTTGGAGCCGTTGATGACGTAATGGGTGCCGTCCTTCACGGCGCGGGTGCGGATGGCCGCCACGTCGCTGCCGCCGCCGGGCTCGGTGACGGCGATGGCGGTCAGCTTCTCGCCGCGGCAGATACCCGGCATGTGCCGTTCCTTGAGCGCCTCGCTGCCCGTCCAGTAGAGGTGCGGCGACGCCATGTCGCAGTGGACGCCGACGGCCATGGCGAACGAGCCCGACCGCGAGCGCGCGCACTCTTCGTGCAGCACGGCGGTCATCATGACGTCGGCGCCCGCGCCGCCGTACTTCTCGTCGTACTCGACGCCCAGGAAGCCGAGCTCACCCATGCGGGGCCAGATGGACTTCGGAATGCGCTCCGCCTTCTCCCACTCCTCGACGTGCGGCGCCACTTCCTTGTCCACGAAGCTCCGCACGGCGGCGCGGAACATGTCGTGCTGCTCGCTGAAGACCTTCACTGGGCGTCCTCCGTCCGCCGTTGCCTGCGCGCCCCCGGCGGGCCTCCAGAGTGTGCGACGATCACCGGCCATTTACAATGCTAGCGCCCGCCGCTGTTTAGTGGTGTTTCGGCACTATCTGCCCGGCTGCCCGTGACTTTGTCCGTGAACGGCCAGCGGCACCACGTTGGTGCGGACGGCCGACAGGTACGCCTACGAGCGCGAAAGCGCCGCCCGCATGTCGGCATCGTTGACGATGTTGTAGCGGGTGAAGATCGACCTGGTCTTGTGCCCGGACCACCGCATGGCGACAGCTTCGGGGACATTCGCCCCCCAGCACAGATAGAAGTGCTCCACGGCACTCGCCACCCAGGGACCGTCTCCGACGGCACGCACCGAATTCGGTCTTGTCTGCTTCGGGCCCAACAGCTAGAGTGTCGAGTCTGGACGGCCTCGGGCCTCGACGGAATGGTGAGGCCGAGCGCTTAGAGGCGAGAAGGAATGGACCGGCGGACGTTCGTGGCTCACAGCTTGGCCCTGATCGCGGCATCACCGCGCGTCGCATTCGCCCAGGGAAGGCCGATCCTGCCTCCCCGAATTGGCTACCTGTTGACCGTCCCTCTTGCCCAGAAGCCATCCGCGGAGCGCGTGGCCTTCCTGGAAGGGCTCCGTCAGCTCGGCTATGTCGATGGTCAGAGCATCATCATCGAATACCGGGCCGCGGCCGGCAATCTGGAACTGCTGCCCGATCTCGCGGCCGAACTCGTCGACCTCAACGTCGGCGTCGTCGTGGCGTCGGGTCTTCAGGCGGTGCTGGCCGCCAAGCAAGCCACCAAGACCATTCCGATCGTCATGGTAGCCGCCGTCGACCCAGTGGCCACTGGACTCGTGGCGAGTCTGGCCCGTCCGGGTGGAAACATTTCCGGACTCACCCTCAGTCTCCCCGAGCTCGGGGGAAAGCGAGTGGAGCTACTCAAGGAGGTCTCGCCGCGAGTGTCACGGATCGCCGTCCTGTGGAATCGGGAAAATCCGGCCACCACGGCCGAATGGAAAGAAATCCAGGCGGCAGCGCACGCGCTGGGGGTGACGCTTCAACCCTTCGACGTCAAACAGGCGCAGGATCTCCTCGACGCCTTTTCGGAAATGTCGCGGCGGCGGCCAGGCGCGCTCGTGATCATCCTGGACACGCTCGTCGCCCCCTACCGGCAGCTCATCGCCGAGTTCACGCTCAACAACCGGGTGCCGTCGATTCTGGCGCTGCGCGATTATGCGGAGTCGGGAGGCCTGATGAGCTATGGGCCAAGCCTTCCTGATCTGTATCGCCGGACTGCCAGTTACGTCGACCGACTCCTCAAGGGCGCCAGGCCTTCGGATCTCCCCATCGAGCAGCCCACAAAGTTCGAACTGGTTATCAACCTCAAGACCGCGAAGGCGCTCGGCCTCACCATCCCCCAGTCGCTCCTGCTG
>JBKKCN010000042.1:0-3549 GCA_046712525.1 Candidatus Rokuibacteriota bacterium | reverse complement strand
GCCAGGATCACGCGCTGCCCTTCGAGAAGGCGCACTTCCTGGACGGCTTCGAGACCCCCGACCGCAAGTTCCACTTCCGGCCCGACTGGTCCCGCTTCGGTGGCCGCTGGCGCGAGATGCCGGCGCTACCCGACCACTTCGACGTCATCGACAATCCGACCGCCGAGCGACCGTTCCGGCTGGTGGCCGCACCCGCGCGCACGTTCCTGAACTCGACCTTCACGGAAACGCCGGGCTCCCTGAAGCGCGAGATGCGGCCCACGGCGCTGATGCACCCGGACGATTGCGCCGCGCTCGGCGTACTCGTCGGCGAGCGCGTGACCCTCGGCAACGACCGGGGCGAGGTGATCGTGCACGTGGAGCCGCGTGACGGCCAGCAGCGCGGCGTCGTCATCGTGGAAGGCATCTGGCCCAGCAAGCACTTCGACAACCGCATCGGCATCAACGCCCTCACCAGCAGCGACCCCGGCTATCCTCACGGCGGCGCCGTGTTTCACGACACATCCGTCTGGATCAGAAAAACCTAATCCGCGGGCAACGGTCGAAGCATCGCTGGTGGGCTGCCTGTTAGAGAATGGGGGGGCTGGACGGCCCCCCCATTTCCCCCCACGCGTGCCGCGTGGTTTTTCGGCGAACTACCGTTAGCGGCGCGGCTTACTCACGGGAGGCACGTGCTGCACCCACGGCTGGGCGGCCTCGAAGGCGGCCGCGGCCCTCAGCACGGCCACTTCCCCGCGGCGCTTGCCGACGATCTGGAGTCCGACGGGGAGGCCCGCGCGCGTGAAGCCACAGGGGATCGAGATCGCGGGCAGGCCGAGCACGGAGAACGCGTACGTGAGGTAGGAGCGCTGCATGCCCTTGCCCACCGGCTTGCCGTTGATCTCCATCACGTGGGGGTGCTCGACGGGAAAGGCGGCCACCGCCGCCGTGGGCGTGATCCAGAGATCCCGCGCCGCCAGGAACTCGCGGACCCGTTGCCACTGGCGCGTACGCAGCAGCTCGCCGTTGGCGATGTCGCGTGACGAGAGCGCCAGCCCGGCCTCCGTGTTCTCCACGAGGCCTTCCTGTAACACCGCGCGGTGCTCGGACAGCTTGTCGGCGTGACGGGCGACCATCATCGGCGCGCGCGTGAGACGGACGATCTCCGGAATATCCTTCATGTCGGGGCACGCCGTCTCCATGCGTGCGCCGGCGGACCGGAACACGCCCACCGCGCGCTCGAAGATGGTGCGCACCTCCGCATCGACGGGCACCAGACCGCCGAGGTCCGCCGTCCACGCGATCCGCCAGCCCTTCACGCTGGGACCCTTCGTGGCGGCGAGCAGCTCGCGCGGGTCGATGTCGTAGGAGATCGGGGAGCGGTCGTCGGCGCCCGCCATCACGGACAGCATCAGCGCGGTGTCGGCGACGGTGCGCGCCATGGGCCCGTCCACCGAGTACGTGTCCCACGCGAGGACTGACGGGTAACGCGGGATCAGTCCCGGCGTGGTGCGAAAACCGATGACGCCGCAGAAGGCCGCCGGTCCGCGCAGCGAGCCGCCGAGATCACTACCCTGCGCAAGGGGACACATGCCGGAGGCGAGGGCGGCCGCGGAGCCACCGCTCGATCCGCCCGCCGTCCGCGTCAGGTTCCACGGGTTGCGTGTGGCGCCGAAGACGGCGTTCACCGTGTTGGGGCCGAACGCGAACTCCGGCGTGTTCGTCTTGCCGATCACGATGGCGCCTGCCGCGCGCAGCCGCTGCACGACGAGCGCGTCCTCGTCCGGCACGTGGTTCTCGAAGAGCTTGGAGCCGTACGTGGTGCGGATGCCGCGGGTGGGCGTGACGTCCTTGATGCCGACGGGCACGCCGAAGAGTGGTGGCAGCGTGGCGCTCTTCTTCAGCGCGGCGGTGGCGCGGCGCGCCTCCCACAGGGCGGAATCGCGGGCCACCGTGACCATCGCGTTCACCTGGGGATTCACGGCGTCGATCTGCGCGAGCAGTCCCTGCATCGCCTCCAGCGGGGAGAGACGGCGGGCGCGGTAGAGCTTGAGCAGCTCCACCGCGGACAGGAACGCGACCTCGGGCCCGATGCTCAGGCGAATCCCTTGTGGATGGCGCCGTCCTTCATGATCATGCGCAGCGCGGCGCGCTTCTGGAGGATGGCGATGTCGGCGAGGGGGTCGCCGGCGACGAGGAGGAGATCGGCGAGGGCGCCGGGCTTCACCACTCCGAGCTCGCCGGGCTTGCCCATGATCTCGCCGCCGCGGCTGGTGGCCGCCACCAGCGTCTCCATCGGCGTGAAGCCGAGATGCTCGACGAAGAGCCACAGGTCGCGCGCGTAGGTGCCGTGCGGATTGTAGAGAAATCCATAGTCGCCGCCGGGCAGCACGCGGATGCCGCGCTTGCGCAGCCGCCCCACGGTGTCGATGGACACCGAGAGCTCGTGCTCGAAGCCGCGCGCGCGCTCCGGCGTCACGCCCCACGCGCCCCCCGCATGCGCCAGGTTGTACGTGATGCCGAGGGCGGGCACGACGAACACCCGGTCGCGCGCCGCCTCCAGCGCGTCCAGCGCGCGGTCGTCGGCGTAATTGGCGTGATTGATGACCTCGACGCCGTGGCGCAGCGCCATCAGCACGGACTCGCCGCTACGGCAGTGACCGACGACACGCAGCCGGGCGGCGCGCGCGACTTCCATCGCCGCCGCCACTTCGGCGTCGCTCATCGGCGTCTCCTCGGAGTCGGCGCTCGAGGTCCCCTTGTCGCCCGACAGATTGAGCTTCAGCAGGTCGACGCCCTCGCGCGCGAGCGTGCGGCACACGCGCCGGATCTCGTCGGGGCCATCGGCGACCCACGCGAACGCCGGCAGCGCGTTGTAGGGCAGATGGAGGCGGTTGGTGTCGCCGAGCCCTCCCGTGACCGTGATCTCGGGGCCGTTGGCGAGCAGCCGCGGCCCGGGCACGCGGCCGGCGTTGATCTCATTGCGCAGCACGACGTCCAGGCGCGGCTTGGCGGAGGCCGCCGAGAACGCGCTCGTATAGCCGCTGTCCAGCATCGTGCGTGCGTTGCGCACGGTCACGAGCATGTGCTCCTCGACCGGTAGCTGGGTGAAATCGTTGGCAATACCGTCGACGAAGCTGAGGTGCGCGTGCGGCTCGACCAGACCCGGCATGAGCGTGCCGCCAGCTCCATCGATGCGCGTGGCATTCTGCGGAGAGGGGCCGGCGGGGCCCTCCGTCACCGCCGCGATGCGCGTGCCTTCGACGAGGACCTCGCCCGGAAACGGTGCGCGACCAGTGCCATCCAGGATGCGAACGTTGGTGATCACATGGGCGTTCATCGCGCCATACCCTAGCACGCTCTGGCGCTCGTATTGACAGAGACCAGCCCGGGTGGTGAAGTCACCGGCAACCGGAGGACCCCATGGCTGAGATCGTCGCCGCTGCGCTCACGGCTCACGCGCCCTTGATCACGGGCAAGCCGGAGGTATCGAAGGCCGAGCAACGCGATCGTCTTTACGCGGGGTTCCGCGAGATCCAGCGGCGTCTGGCGGCCGCGCGGCCCGACGTG
>JBKKCN010000041.1:0-3513 GCA_046712525.1 Candidatus Rokuibacteriota bacterium | reverse complement strand
CACTTCGGCGTCGCTCATCGGCGTCTCCTCGGAGTCGGCGCTCGAGGTCCCCTTGTCGCCCGACAGATTGAGCTTCAAAAGGTCGACGCCCTCGCGCGCGAGCGTGCGGCACACGCGCCGGATCTCGTCGGGGCCGTCGGCGACCCACGCGAACGCCGGCACCGGGTTGTAGGGCAGATGGAGCCGGTTGGTGTCGCCGAGCCCGCCCGTGACCGTGATCTCGGGGCCGTTGGCCAGCAGCCGCGGTCCGGGCACGCGCCCGGCGTTGATCTCGTTGCGCAGTACCACGTCCAGGCGCGGCTTGGCGGAGGCCGCCGAGAACGCGCTCGTGTAGCCGCTGTCCAGCATCGTGCGCGCGTTGCGCACGGTCACGAGCATGTGCTCCTCGACGGGTAGCTGGGTGAAATCGTTGGCAATACCGTCGACGAAGCTGAGATGCGCGTGGGGCTCGACGAGACCCGGCATGAGCGTGCCGCCGCCGCCGTCGATGCGCGTGGCGCTCTCCGGACAGGGGCCGCCGGCGCCCGCCGTCACCGCCGTGATGCGGCCTCCTTCGACGAGCACCTCGCCTTGAAACGGCTCGCGACCCGTGCCGTCGAAGATGCGAACGTTGGTGATCACGTGGGCGCTCATCGCGGCCATACCGTAGCACGCTCTGCCGCTCGTATTGACAGAGACCGGCCCGGGTGGTGAAGTCACCGGCAACCGGAGGACCCCATGGCGGAGATCGTCGCGGCTGCGCTCACGGCCCACGCCCCCTTGATCACGGGCAAGCCGGAGGTGTCGAAGCCCGAGCAGCGCGATCGCCTCTACGCCGGGTTCCGCGAGATCCACCGGCGCCTGGCGGCAGCGCGCCCGGACGTGATCGTGATGTTCGTGAACGACCACCTGCAGAACTTCCCGTACAGCAACATGCCCGCCTTCTGCATCGGCCTCGCCGACGCCTACGATGCGCCCAGCGCGGGCGGCGCGCGCCTCATGCGCCTCACGCCGCGCAAGATCCCCGGCCTCCCTGCGTGGGGGATGGCTCTGCTCGAGAGCGGCCTCGCGGGCGGCTTCGACTTCGCGTACTCCTACGAGATCGAGAGCTGGGACGAGCTGTCCGTTCCCCTGCACTTCCTGCTGCCGGAC
This sequence comes from Candidatus Rokuibacteriota bacterium, assembly GCA_046712525.1. GTDB lineage: Bacteria > Methylomirabilota > Methylomirabilia > Rokubacteriales > CSP1-6 > JBBDXO01. The sequence goes on along the minus strand of JBKKCN010000041.1, from coordinate 2,382 downwards.
GGCCACGTTCCCATCGTGCCCATCTACACGAACTGCGGCGCGCCGCCGTTGCCCGTGCTGCGACGCTGCTACGACATGGGCGCCTTCGTGGGCGCCTTCGTCCGCTCGCGGCCCACCGGCGAGCGCGTCGCCCTCGTGGCCACGGGCGGCATCTCCCACTGGGTGGGGACGCCGGAGACCGGGCGCATCAACTCCAAGTTCGATCACCACGTCCTCGATCACGTGGCGCGCGCGGACCTCGAGCCACTCCTGCGCCTCACCCACGCGGAGATCGAGCGCGACGCCGGCAACGGTGGACAGGAGATCCGTAACTGGATGGCGCTGCTCGGCGCCGTGCCCGGCTGGAAGGGCGAAGTGCTCGCCTACGAGCCCGTCGCGGAGTGGATCACGGGCTGCGCCACCGTGTGGGTGCATCCATGACCTTCTCCTACGCCCTGAACAAGGCACTGACGGCCATCGCGCGCCAGCACGCCACGAAGGAGCGGCTCACCGACGAGGACCTCACCGGCCACGACCTCACCGCCGACGAGCAGGCGGCACTCAAGGCGGGTGACATCACGGCGCTCTATCACCTCGGCGCCAACCCCTATCTCATCCGCCGGGTGTTCCGGCCGAACTTCAAGATCTGAGGATCGCTCCCATGCCGCGTCAAGTGCTCTCGCTCGGTACTACGGACGGATGCAAGAGGTGTGGCTGGATCGATAGCAGCGGCGCACCGCGAAGGATCAACGGAGGAGGCGTGCGTGACACCCGATGAGCACAAGACGATCGTTCGGCGGTTCTTCGAAGAAGCCTGGAACCAGCAGAACCTGTATGTCGTCGATGAGATCTTCGGCCCCACCGTCATCTTCAACGGGCAACCGGTGACTCGCGAGGCGCTCAAGCAGACGCTCGCCGCCCGACGCGCCGCGTTCCCGGACATTCAGGTCACGGTGGACGATCAGGTCGCCGAAGGCGACAAAGTCTCTACGCGCCGGACATGGCGGGCCACTCACAAGGGCCCATATCGCGGAGTCGCTCCCACGGGCAAGGCCGTGAAATGGACGCAGATCAGCGTCGTCCGTTTCGCGCAAGGTAGGGTCGTGGAAGACTGGGCCGTGGCAGACGAGCTCAGCATCCTGCAGCAGCTTGGCGTGTTGCCGGCATGACGGCCTCCCGTGTAGCCTACTCGCCTTCGAGCGCACGCCGGGCGGCGCCGATCTCCTCGGTCACCTTGCCCGCGCCCGGGAACTCGCGCTTCGCCCGCTCATACCAGTAGCGCGCGTTGTCGAGATCGCCTTCCAGCATGTGCACGATGCCGTGCAGCCACGCGGCGAGCACGGACGATTCCTTCTGGACGATCTCATGCGCCTGCTGCCAGTCGCCGGCGTCGAGCAGATCGGCGGCGCGCGCCAGCGTCGCGGACGGCTTAGGGCTGCCCACCGCCACTCTTGCGGCCGGACTGCCGGTAGGTCGAGGCGCCCGTCTTGATGCCCGCGCGCACGCCGCGCTCCACTCGCTTCGTCTGATCGATGGCGCGACGCACCCGCGGCTCGAAGTCCTTGATGACGCCGTCCATCCGCTTGAGCGTGGCGTCGATGGTCGCGCGCACTCGCTTCTCCGCCGTCACGAGCTGCGCCTTGGCGCGCCCCTGGGCCTGCTCCGCCTGCCCGCGCAGGCCCTTCAGCCGCCCTTCCAGCTCCTTCAGCCGGCTTTCGTAGGCGCCCAGGTGCCCTTTCAACGTCCGCAACCGGTCCTGCATGTTCATCGGACTCATGACGTGTGCTCCTGTCCCGGCCCGGGGCCGGGTCTCAGGATACCGCGGCCGCCCGGAGTAGAGTGGCGGCATTCCAGCTCAAGGAGCGTCCATGCGCATCCACAACCTGTACGTCGACGACAAGGGCGAAACACATTTCCGCGACATCGAAGTGGAGTGGAGCGAGCAGACGCCGTCGGGCCGGCTCTCCAAGCGCCTGCCCGCCACCGGCATCATCTTCCGCCAGGTGCAGCCGAGCTACGATCTCGACTGGCATCCGGCGCCGCGGCGGCAGTACATCATCAACCTCGACGCCGGCGTGAAGATCACCGCCAGCGACGGCGAGAGCCGCGTCATCGGCGCCGGCGAGGTCATCCTCGTGGAGGACGTCAAGGGCAAGGGCCACCGCTCGCAGGCGATCGAGGGCAAGCTGCGGCATTGCATCTTCGTGCCCATCGACTAGGCCATGAAGATCACGCACGTCACCACCCGTGTCCTGCGCATGCCGGCCGACAACCGCTTCGTCGTGGGCCTGCCCGCGCCCACCGACACGCGCGAGTTCGTGATCCTCGAGCTGGGCACCGACCAGGGACTCGTGGGCGTAGGCCTGACGTTCTTCGGCGGCGCCCTCACGCCCGCGCTGAAGG
>JBKKCN010000040.1:0-4739 GCA_046712525.1 Candidatus Rokuibacteriota bacterium | reverse complement strand
GCAGCGCCCCGGCAAAGCCGTGGCGCGCCTCGATCACGCGTTCTCGAAGGGCACCCAGGCCCCCCGACGCTCGTCGCCCCGGCAAAGCCGTGGCACTCCTCGATCACGCGTCTGACATTTGATTTCGTCGTCGGGCGGCCGATCGTTCGCGTGGTGGGGATCGGTGCGGTAGCATACGCGGGTGGCTGACGACGGCGTGTACATCAAGCAGATGGAATTGGGCCCCATGCAGAATTTCGTCTATCTCGTGGGTGACCCCGTGACGAAGCAATGCGTGGTGGTCGACCCTGCGTGGGAGATCGACGCCATCGTGGACGCGGCCGCCGCCGCCGACATGACGATCACGGGTGCGCTCGTCACGCACACGCATCAGGACCACGTGGGCGGCAGCCTCGAGTCGTGGGGCATGCCCGGGCGCATCCCCGGCGTCGAGGAGCTGCTCGGCCGTCTCCGCGCCAAGGTCTACGTGCACAAGGCGGAGGGCGAGTTCCTGAAGGGCTTCGGCTCCGACCTCGTGAAGGTCGACAACGCGGACACGCTGCCCGTGGGGCGCCTCACGCTGACCTTCATGCACACGCCGGGGCACACGCCGGGCTCGCAGTGTTTCGTGGTGGAGGGGCACGTGATCTCGGGCGACACGCTCTTCATCAATTCCTGCGGCCGTACCGACCTGCCCGGTAGCGATCCCGCGCAGATGTACGAGTCGCTCACGCAGCGGCTGGGCGCGTTGCCCGACGACACGCGTCTGCTCCCCGGCCACAACTACGGCGGCGCCGCCTCCACCATCGGCGCGCAGAAGAACGAGAACCCCTTCATGCGCTTCGCCTCCCTCGGCGATTTCCTGCGCGTGATGGGCCCGCGCCGGCTTACCCAGCTCACGTGATCTCCGGCCGCGACTTCGCCGCGGCCCTCACGCGGCACCGCTTCGATTTCTTCACGGGCGTGCCGTGCTCGCTCGTGGAGGACGTCATCGCCACGCTGGAGGCCGGCGTGGGCGCCCCCTACGTGGCCGCCGTGCGCGAGGACGCCGCCGTCGGCATGGCGGCGGGCGCCTGGCTCGCCGGCCGCCGTCCGTGCGTACTCATGCAGAACTCCGGCCTCGGCACCAGCCTGAACGCGCTCGCGTCGCTGTCGCTCATGTACGGTCTGCCCGCGCTGCTCGTCGTCACCTGGCGCGGCTACGAGGGCAAGGACGCGCCCGAGCACATCCTCACCGGTGACATCACGCCCGGCCTCCTCGATCTCCTCCGCATCCCACACCGTACCCTCGGCGCCGACTCCGTGAGTGTCGACGTCGCGTGGGCGGCCTCGGAGATGGATGCACGCATGCAGCCGGTGGCACTGCTCGTGCCGCCGCGCGTGGTGGAGATGGGCGCCGGCGGCCATTCCGAGCCCGACGCGCGCACCGGCGCGAGCCACGGTGGTGAGCCCGCGGGCAGTGGCGCCTCCCGCCCAGGCGTGCCGCGGGCGAATGACGGTCTCCGTCCATCCATCTCGCGGCGGGCGGCGCTCGAGATCGCGCGCAAGCAGCTCGGGGCCGAGCCGCTCCTTCACGCCAACGGCTACATCTGCCGGGAGTCGTACTCGCTGGGGAATCGCCCGCAGAACTTCTACAATCGGCTCCATGGGCATGGCGTCGGCGATCGGGCTCGGAGTCGCACTGGCGCGGGCGGGTGAGCGGAGCGTGGTCTTCGACGGGGACGGCAATCTGCTGATGAACCTGGGCATCCTCGCCATGGTGGGCGCCACGCAGCCCGCCAACTTCGTCCACTGCGTGTTCGACAACGAGGTATACGGATCGACGGGCAACCAGGCGTCGCCCTCACGACAGGTGCGCCTCGACCACCTCGCGGCCGCGGCCGGTTACCGCACGGCAGTGGCCGTGACCGAGCCGCGCGAGATCGAGTCCGCCCTGCGCGCGGCACTCGGCACCGCGGGCCCGCACTTCGTGCTCGTGAAAGTCACCACCGAGGAGGCCGACGTGCCGCGCATTCCCTTCACACCGGCCGAGATCCGCGACCGCTTCCGCGCGAGCCTCGACGCGCGCTGACGCGCAAGCGCCGCATCAGGCGTCGGACGTGCGGCCGTAGAGGAGGCGGTATTCGTCCGTCGTGACCTCGGCGGCGATCTTCGTGGCCCATGACTCCCAGAACGTTCGCAACGCAATGGCGTCGGCGCTGCCATTCAGCTCGCACAGGACGAGAAAGGGAGGCGCGGCTTTGACTTCGGCGCCGACGAGCTTGCGCTCTTCCGTCATCACGCTCGTGCCTGACGTGTCGGACTCGTAGACACCCACACTCGCGACGCCGTCGAGCGCGCGCACCGTGGCCACTCCGTCGCTCGCGAGCCATGTGCGGACGTAGGGGCCGCGGCCCGAGTGCGGCTGTACGCGCACGGTGAGCAGGCGCGTGGCGGCGGGCGCGGGCTCCGCTGAGCTCGCCACGAGGCGGTAGGCGTTGCGGATCATGGTGCGCATCGCGGGAAGCACGCGGCGCGTCCATTCGGTGGGCGAATTCAGCCGCGCCAGATAGGCGGCACTCGACAGCACGGCCGCGCTCTCCGTCTCGTACAGCGTGAAGGACGCCGGGCCGCCGCCGGTTGCCTGGTAGCGCCGGCCCCGCCGAAAGCCCGGTACGCCGAGCCGCTCCGGGATGTGCTGCTCGCGATACCAGGCGTTGAAGTCGTCGAGGGCGTCCGGGTCGACGTCGATCCAGATGCCGAGGGCGGCGGCGCCGATCATTGCCGCACCGCCGTCTCCTCATCCACCATGAGCACCTGTCCCGTGATGTCGGTGGAGCACGTGGAGAACGACACCACCGCCGCCGCCACCGCCGTCACGCCGTCCCCACCGCCCTTCCGGATCGCATTCCAGCGCGCGGCGGGCAGACGCTCGGGCTTGAGCACGGGACCGGGCGCCACGCAGTTGACGGCGATGCCACGCGGTTGCAGCTCGGCGCCGAGACCGCGCGTGAGAGCAGCGACGGCGGCCTTGGAGAGCGCGTACGCCACCCAGCCCGGCTCCGGACGCTCGGCGCCGGCATCACCGATGTTGACGATGTGGCCGCCACGCTCCATGCGCGCGACGGCGGCCTGCGCGCACAGGAAGACGGCGCGCACGTTGACGGCGAGCATGGCGTCGTACTGCGCGGGCGTCGTGGTGGCCAGTGGCGTGCGATAGAAGAGGGCGGCATTGTTCACGAGGACATCGAGCCCGCCCAGCGCCCGCGCCGCCCGCTCCACGAGTGTGCGCGCGGACCGCGCCTGGCGGAGATCGGCGCGGATCGCCACCGCGCGCGCGCCGCGCGCCTCGAGCTCCCGCACGGTGTGCGCCGCCTGCCGCGCGGACGCGTGATACGCGATGGCGACGTCCATGCCCGCCTCCGCGAGGGCGAGCGCGATCGCGCGTCCCACGCGCACGGCGCCGCCCGTCACGAGCGCGCGCCGCCGCATTTGGTGATCCGGCGTCGTTGGTGTCATAGTCGAAGACGTCATGAAGACGTGGCTCAAATCCCGTTTCATCGCCGGCTTCTTCGTCACCGTGCCCGCCTTCGCCACCGCGTGGCTGCTGTGGGTGTTCTGGAGCCGTATCGACGACATCTTCGCGCCCATGTACGAGCACATCCTGGGCCGCCCCGTGCCCGGTCTCGGTTTCCTCACCGCCGTCGCCATCATCTTGATGATGGGCGCCATTGCCCGCAACGTCGTCGGGCGCCGCGTGCTCGGATGGGGCGACAAGCTGCTGCTGCGCGTGCCCGTGTTCCGCCTGCTGTACCCGTCGGTGAAGATGCTGATCGATTCCTTCTCGCCCGAGCGCCGCAACGCGTTCAAGGCCGTGGTGCTGGTGCAGCATCCACGCGAAGGCTCGTATGCCTACGCCTTCGTCACGAGCGAAGTCATCGTGGAGACCTTCGACGGCAAGGCGGAGATGGTAACGGTGTTCATCCCCACCAACAACCTCTACCTCGGCGACATCGTGGTGGTGCCTCGCGACGACGTCATCGCCACCGGCCTCACCGTGGAAGAGGGCGTCCGTATCATCCTCTCCGCCGGCACTGCCACGCCGCCCAGGCTGCCGCGGTCCTAGCCTCGGCCCGACGCCACCGCGGCTACCCAGGCACCGACGGCCTCGATGAGAGGCGCGCGGTGGCCGCCGAAGAAATGATCAGCGCCGTGGATGATGCGCACGTCCGCCTTCGGCCACTGCGTGCGCAGGCTCTCCAGAGCGCTCGCGGGGCAATAGTCGTCCGCGCTTCCCGCCACCACCAGCACGGGGCCTCTGACGTTCGGCAGCGGTCCTGGCGACCGGTAGGCGGCGACGGCGAATGGTGGTGCGATGAGCGCCAGCCCTCCCAGTGGCTCGCCTGTGGCCGCCACCGAGGACGCCATGGCGGCACCGAAGGAGTAGCCGGCGAGAGCGACCGTGCCGTTCGCCGGCAGGCGCTCGCAGAGCGCAGCGAGCGCGGTCCGCACGTCGTCGCGCTCACCGCGGCCGTCGTCATGGCGCCCAGTGGACCGGCCGGTGCCGCGAAAGTTGAACCGCAAGGTCGCCAGCCCCGCATGGTGGCAGGCATCCCTCACGTCGAGCACGAGGGGATTATCCATGTCGCCCCCGTACAACGGGTGGGGGTGACAGACCACGACGCCCGCAGGGGCGCCGGCGGGCAGTGCCAGGCTGGCCTCCAGCGCCACGCCAGCCGATGCGTCCAACGTGAGGTGGCGTTCAGTTATCATGCGCCCAT
>JBKKCN010000039.1:0-7788 GCA_046712525.1 Candidatus Rokuibacteriota bacterium | reverse complement strand
TGCTTCTCGCCCGCTTCCGGGCCGTGGGGGGGGGGGGCATGCCGGACGGCCTGGATAAGAAGGTGCACCTGAAGGGGGGCGAGGTCGAGTTCGACCGCTACCGCTTCGAGGTGCGGATCTGCGGGCGCCCCGTCGACCTCACGCCCAAGGAGTTAGAAGTGCTCGCCATCCTGGTGGGCGCCCCCGGACGCGTGTTCGGCCGCGAGGAGCTGCTGGATGCGGTGTGGGGGCAGGACGGCTTCGTGGAGCCCCGTACTGTGGACGTGCACGTGGCGCGCCTGCGTGGAAAGTTCACCGCGGCCAAGCTCCCGGCGCCGGGCGTCGAAACGGTGCGGGGGGTCGGCTACCGCTTTCGTGATTCCGCCCGTTCGTAGCGCAGTCGTAACACGCCGTTCTCCGAGCCGAAACCCAGCCCTGGCATCAGCACCCCCAGACAAGGAGAGATGACAATGAAGAAGCGTTTCGCGGCGAGCGTGGCCGCCCTCGCGCTGACAGTCTTGACAGTCACGAACGTGGCCGCGTCCGGGCCGCCGAGACTCGATCCGGGGCTCGCCCCGTACACGCCGACGAGCGGCGTGAGCGGCAATATTTCAAGCATCGGCTCCGATAGCCTGAACAATTTGATGACGTTGTGGGCGGAGACCTTCAGCCGCTTCTATCCGAACGCCAAGGTCCAGATCGAAGGCAAGGGCTCCTCCACCGCGCCTCCCGCGCTCATCTCGGGTACGGCGCAGCTGGGGCCGATGTCACGGGCGATGAAGGGTACGGAGATCGACCAGTTCGAGAAGAAGTACGGCTACAAGCCGACGGCGATCCGCACGTCTGTGGATGCACTCGCCGTCTTCGTCAACAAGGACAACCCGATCAAGTGCATGACCATCGCCCAGGTGGACGCGGTGTTCTCGAAGTTCCGCCGCCACGGCTACAAGGAAGAGATCAAGACGTGGGGCCAGCTCGGTCTCACCGGCGAGTGGGCGAACAAGCCGATCAGCCTGTACGGCCGCAACTCGGCCTCGGGCACGTACGGATTCTTCAAGGAGCACTCGCTGAAGAACGGCGATTTCAAGGACGAGGTGAAGGAGCAGCCGGGCTCGGCGTCGGTGGTGCAGGGCGCGACCGTCGATCGCTTCGCGATGGGATACAGCGGCATCGGCTACGCGACGGCCGGCGTGCGCGCCGTCCTCCTCGCCGAGAAGGAGGGCGCGAAGTGCTACGAGGCCGACCCGGAGCACGCCTACTCGGGCTCGTACCCGCTCTCGCGGTTCCTCTACGTCTACATCAACAAGGCCCCGGGCAAGGCGCTCGACCCCCTCAGCCGTGAGTTCGTCAAGCTGATGGTGTCGAAGGAAGGGCAAGAGGTCGTCATCAAGGACGGATACTTCCCGATTCCCGCGTCCATCGCGAAGGAAGAGCTGAACAAGGTCCAGTAAGGTGGCCGTCAGCGCGCTCATCATCACGAAGGCCCGCACCGACCGGCGTGTCCTCGTCGACCGGCTGGCGTCGCGCCTCGTGGTGGTGGGCGGGCTGATCATCATCGCGTCCATCCTCGCCATCCTGTTCGTCATCACGGCCGAGGTGTACCCGCTGTTCAAGAGCCCGACGGCGACGGCGCTCGCGCCCCTCGACACCGGCGCCGTTCCCGCCGGCCGCACCGCTGCCGGCGTGGACGAGTACCGGGAGATCGCGTACACGTTCACACCGGCGGGGGTGCTGCAGTTCACGCCGCTTCGCGTGCCCGGCTCCTATCCGCCGGTGCCGATCGCCGGTCTCGAGGGCGCGCCGGTGACGACCGTCGCCTCTGGCGGCGCCGGCCGGCACGTCATCGGCACCGCGGACGGGCGTGCGATCCCCGTCGAGGTAAAGTTTCTCGTCGAGTTCAAGGACGGCCGGCGCGTACTCACGCCGGCGCAGGAGTTCGGCGCGCCCGTGCTCGTGGACGAAGCGAAGCGGCCGCTCCTGCGCCTCGCCACCGCGGCGCCGTCGGCGGGCCCGATCACGGTGGCCCAGGTGGGTCCGGCGGCGCTCGTGCTCCACACGGTGGTCGAGAAGAAGGCGCTCATCGGTGAGAGCCGGCGCGAGGCGTCGGTGCAGAGCGTGGCCGTCACGCTCGACGGTGAGATCACGGCCCTCGTCCTCGACGGCAGGGGCGAGGATCTCTTCCTCGGTACCTCGCGGGGGCAGGTCATCCGCTACGACCTTCGCGAGCCGGCCGCGCCCGCGCGCGCGGACGTGGCCGACGTGAGCGCAAAGCGGGCGCCCGTCACCGTCCTCGAGTTCCTGATCGGCGATCGCACGCTCGTGGCGGGCACCGAGGCGGGCGAGGTGTCGACCTGGCAGGCGGTGCCGCCTCCGGGCGGCGGCTCGCCGCGGCTGACGTGTGTGCACGAGTTTCAGGCGCATGGCGGTCCCGTGGTGGCGGTGGCCGCCTCGCGGCGCGACAAGGGCTTCACCACCGCCGATGCCGCCGGGACCCTCCATCTGAATTACGGAACGTCCGGCGCCACGCTACTCAGCGTGACCGCCACCGGCGCCTCCGCCCTGCGCGCCGTGGTGTTCGCGCCCAAGGCGGACGGCCTGCTCGCCTTCGATGACAGGGGCCGCGTCGCGCAATGGACGCTCGACAACCCGCATCCCGAGGTAACCCTGCGGACGCTCTTCGGCAAGGTGTGGTACGAGGGCTACTCGGCGCCGGCCTACGTGTGGCAGTCGACGGGCGGCACGGACGACTTCGAGACGAAGCTGAGTCTCACGCCGCTCATCTACGGCACCCTGAAGGGAACGTTCTACGCGCTGCTCATCGCGGTGCCGCTCGCGCTCTTCGCGGCGCTGTACGTCAGCGAGTTCATGCACCCGGGCGTCAAGGCGTACGTGAAGCCGGTCGTCGAGATCATGGCGGCGTTGCCGAGCGTCGTGCTCGGCTTCCTCGCCGGGCTCTGGCTGGCGCCGTTGATCGAGCGCGTCGTCCCCGGGCTGTTCCTGATGCCGCTCGTCCTCACGGTCACGATCCTGATCGCGATGCTGCTGTGGCGCACGCTCCCCGCTCCCTTCCGGAGCCGCTTCCGCACGGGCACCGAGGTCTTTCTGCTGGTACCGGTGGTCGTGCTCGGTGCGTGGGCGGCCTTTGCCCTCGGCGGCCTCGTGGAGGCGCGGCTGCTCTCCGGCGATTACCGCGGATGGCTGCTCACCACGCTCGGGCTCGGCTATGACCAGCGCAACTCGCTCGTGGTGGGCGTGGCGATGGGCTTCGCCGTCATTCCACTCATCTTCACCATTGCGGAAGACTCGCTCGCGAACGTGCCTCAGCATTTGCGCGCGGGCTCGCTGGCGCTGGGAGCGACGCGCTGGCAGACGGCGGTGCGCATCGTGCTGCCGACGGGCAGCCCCGGCATCTTCTCGGCGATCATGATCGGTTTCGGCCGTGCCGTGGGCGAGACGATGATCGTGCTCATGGCGACGGGCAACACGCCCGTCATGGACGGCTCCATCTTCTCTGGATTTCGCGCGCTCTCCGCGAACATCGCCGTCGAATTGCCCGAGGCGCCCGAGCAGGGCACGCTGTTCCGGGTGCTGTTCCTGGCCGCCTTCCTCCTCTTCTCGCTCACGTTCATCGTGAACACCGCCGCCGAGCTCGTGCGCCTGCGGCTGCGCCGAAAGTACCGCTACCTGTGAGAGCGCTCTGGCGCAGCGGCGAGCCGTTCATCTGGCTGACGGGAGGAGCGCTCGCGCTCTCGCTCATCATGGTGCTGGGACTGATCGGCATCATCCTCCAGAACGCGCTCGGCTTTTTCTGGCCGGCCCAGGTCATGCGGGCCACGCTGCAGGACAGCAAGGTGCTGACAGGCCAGGTGGTGGAGCGCGAACGGCTGCCCGGCAAAGCGGAGTCGCGCCTCAAGCTGAAGGTCGCCAACCGCGACCTCTACGGCGCAGATTTCGTGTGGGTCGATGAGTCGCAGATCGTCACCCGTGACTATCCCAAGGACGTGGCCGTGGTCGAGCGCACGGAGTGGGGCCTGCTCATCGGCACCGTGAAGGCCGTCCGCGACGGGGGCACGGTGGTGGCGGCGGACGGCGCCGCCGTGGCCGAGATGCGCAGGCGCTTCCCCGCGGCGGCGAGCCTGCGCCGGCAAATCAGGAAGATCGAGAGCGGCGAGATCGGCGCCATCAACTACGAGCAGGAGAAGATCCGTCTTCGGCTCAAGACGCTCGACGCGCGCAGCGTGAAGACAGGGCCTGACGCGGAGGCGCTGCAGGCGCAGATGGCGGAGCTGCAGAAGCGCTACCAGGCGAAAGCGGCGGCCCTGGTGGAGCTGCGGAAGGGGCAGACCACCACTGTGCTCGTGGCCGCGGACGGCGGTAAGGAGAAGGAGCTGCCGCTCACGCAGATCGTCGACGTGTACTTCCCCAACGCAATGGGGCCGCTCGACAAGAGCGTGCACTACGCGGCCAAGGTGTGGGAGTTCGTCGCCGACGACCCGCGGGAGTCGAACACCGAGGGCGGCGTGTTTCCCGCCATCTTCGGCACCGTCATGATGGTCATGCTCATGTCCATCATCGTCACGCCGCTCGGTGTCCTCGCCGCCTTCTATCTTCGAGAGTACGCGCGGCAGGGCACCTTCGTGAGCACGGTGAGGATCGCCGTCAACAACCTCGCCGGGGTGCCGTCCATCGTGTTCGGCGTGTTCGGCGTGGGCTTCTTCATCTACATGGTGGGCGGTACCATCGACCGCCTCTTCTACGCGGAGGCGCTGCCCACGCCCACGTACGGCACCGGCGGCATCCTCTGGGCCTCGCTCACGCTCGCGCTGCTCACGATCCCCGTCGTCATCGTGGCCACCGAGGAAGGGCTCGCCGCCATCCCGGGCGGCACGCGGGAGGCGTCGCTGGCCCTCGGAGCCACGAAGCTGGAGACGACGCTGCGCGTGGTCTTGCCGGCCGTGATGCCGTCCGTGCTCACGGGGCTGATCCTGGCCATGGCGCGCGCGGCGGGCGAGGTGGCCCCGCTCATGATCACGGGGGTGGTGAAGCTCGCGCCCGCGCTGCCCATTGACGGCTTCTGGCCTTTTCTGCACCTCGATCGTAAGTTCATGCACCTCGGTTTTCACATCTACGACGTCGGCTTTCAGTCGCCCAACGTCGACGCCGCGCGGCCGATGGTGTTCGCCACCACGCTCCTGCTGTTGGTGATCGTCGTATTCTTGAACCTGTTCGCGATCGGGCTGCGCAACCGTCTGCGCCGCAAGTACGCGACGTCGGCGGTGTAGGCTCGTGGGAATGTCGAGCGCCACGGTTTTGCCGGGGCGCTGCCGAGCTGAGGGGATGTCGAGGAGCGCCGCGGCTTCGCCGGGGCGCTGCCGAGCGTTAGGGCTTGGGGGGCCCGTCGAGGCTTCCCATCCCAGAGAAGCAGCCAGGAGGATTTGATGGCGGAAGCGCTCAAGATCAGTGCAAGCCTCAACCCGCGTGCGGCGGCGGCGTCGATCATGGAGACGCCGATGGTGGAGATCGAGGGGCTGTCTCTCTGGTACGGCGCCAAGCAGGCGCTCAAGGACGTCGCGATGTCGGTGCCCAAGCATCGCGTGACGGCCTACATCGGCCCCTCCGGCTGCGGCAAGAGCACGCTGCTGCGGTGCCTGAACCGCATGAACGATCTGGTGGATGGCGTGCGGATGACGGGCCACATCCGGATCGGCGGTACGGACATTTACGATCCCACTCTCGACGTGACGGAGCTGCGCAAGCGGGTGGGCATGGTGTTCCAGAAATCCAACCCGTTCCCGAAGTCGATCTTCGAGAACGTCGCCTACGGGCCCCGCATCCTGGGCGTGCGCAACCGCGCGGATCTGGAGGGCATCGTCGAGCGCAGCCTGCGCGCCGCGGCCCTCTGGGAGGAAGTGCAGGACCGCCTGCACGACAGCGCCCTCGGCCTGTCGGGGGGCCAGCAGCAGCGCCTGTGTATCGCGCGGGCCATCGCGGTGGAGCCCGACGTGCTGCTCATGGACGAGCCGTGCTCGGCGCTCGACCCCATCGCCACCGCCAGGATCGAGGAGCTGATGCTCGAGCTGAAGAATGCCTATACGATCGTGATCGTGACGCACAACATGCAGCAGGCGGCCCGGGTCTCGGACTACACGGGCTTCATGCTCCTCGGCGAGCTCGTGGAATTCGGCATCACGCGCGAGCTGTTCACCAACCCGCGCCACAAGAAGACGGAAGACTACATCACCGGGCGGTTCGGGTAGGCGGAGGCCCTTCCATGCAAACGCACTTCCACGACGAGTTGGAGGCTCTCAAGCAGACGTTGCTGGCCATGGGCGGCCTCGTCGAAGAGCAGATCCTCCGGGTGATGACCGCTCTTCTCGAGCGCGACTCCGAGCTGGCGCAGGAGGTCATCGACCGGGACCGCCAGGTGAACCTCTACGACGTGGAGGTGGACGAGAAGTGCGTGGAGCTGCTCGCGCTGCACCAGCCCAAGGCGCGGGACCTGCGCTTCATCACCACCGCCATGAAGATCGTGACCGACCTCGAGCGTATCGGCGACCAGGCGGTGAACATCGCGCAGCGCACCCTCGAGCTCAATCGCGAGCCGCAGCTCAAGCCCTACATCGATCTGCCGCGCATGGCCTCGAGCGCGCAGCGCATGGTGCGGGAAAGCCTCGACGCCTTCGTCTCCCGCGACACCGAGCTGGCGCGCCGGGTGTGCGCGGAGGACGCGGAGGTCGACGCCCTCAAGGAACAGATCTTCCGCGAGCTGCTCACCTTCATGATGGAGGATGCGCGCACCATTCCGCGCGCCATCCGCCTCATCCTCATCTCACGCTTCCTGGAACGCGTGGCCGACCACGCCACCAACATCGCCGAGATGGTCATTTACATGGTCGACAGCAAGATGGTGCGGCACACGATCGCGTGAGCCTTCCGTCTAGACGGGCTCGGACCGGCTCAGCGGGTGCTCGGGAAATCCTGATTGCATCGGCGTGCCGGTGCCGTAGAGCTCGAAGCCGGGGCCGAAGTCCTTCGCCTCCCACGTGCGGTCGTTCGGGTCCCACACATACGGCAGCGTGAGAATCTGGCCGGGCGACCACAGCGTCTCGAAGGCGCGCAGGGCGTCGAGCAGGATGCTGCGCTGCAAGGGGGCGTCGTTGGCCTTGCCCGTCTCGTGGTTGAGCGGGAAGTTGACGAAGACGGCCCGGGGCGGTCGCACCGAGAAGGTGATGTCCCACGCGGAGCTGATGCACATGGTGGGGATGCCGGCCTTCTCGATCTCGCGCGCGACCAGTCCCACGGACTGGTGGCACACGGGTCAGACGGGCACGAGCAACGCCACGTCGACGTGGCGTGCCTTGAGCTCCGCCGCGATGCGCGGCCCTCGCTCCGTGACTTCGCGATGCGCGGCGTACGTCATCACGAAGCTCACCGCCACCTCCGCGAGCCCGCCGATCACGGACGCCGCCGCCAGCTCGCGCAGGCGCTCGAGCGGGAAGACACAGTTGGGATCGCGGTCCGCATCGTCGTCGCGATAGCCGTGATGGTAGATGCGCAAGGCTCGCACGTCGGCATCGGAGGGAATGAGCCGATAGGAGAGGTCGTTGTCCTCGAAGGACGGCTGGCCCGCGAGATAGAAGCCGCCCGAGCTCACGAGGGCGAGCCGGCACTCCCTGATGGGTTTGGCGAGCGGCGTCCACGGCGCCTCCGTGTTCACCACCCACTTGTAGGCCGGATACTCCGCGTACCGCTCGCGCGTGCGCTGGATGTAAGCGATCGGCATCGTGGCTCCTACTGTACCGCGTTTCG
>JBKKCN010000038.1:0-3247 GCA_046712525.1 Candidatus Rokuibacteriota bacterium | reverse complement strand
ATTGCCGTGAGGCCCTTCAGCGCATGATGCGACTGCCTCCGTTCACGTACATCGCACCACGGACCGTGGCCGACGCGGCGAAGGCTCTCGTGGAGCACGGGGCCGCCGCGATGCTGGTGGCGGGGGGCACCGATCTCTACCCGAACATGAAGCGGCGTCAGTTCGAGCCGAAGGCGCTGGTGGGTCTGCGCTCGATCCGGGAGCTGACAGGCGTGCGCGGCGACAGCGGACATGGAGTGATCCTGGGCGCGGGGACGACGCTGTCGGCGGTGGCGCATCACGCCGACGTTGCGCGTCATTATCCCGCCCTCGCCACCGCCGCCGGCCTCGTGTCCTCACCGCAGCTTCGCAACATGGGCACGATCGGCGGCAATGTCTGCGTCGACACGCGCTGCAATTACTATAACCAGACGTACGACTGGCGAAAGGCCGTCGGCTTCTGCATGAAGAAGGACGGCGATATCTGTCTGGTCGCCCCGAGCAGCTCGCGCTGCTGGGCGGTGTCGTCCTCCGACACTGCGCCCGTCCTCTGGGCGCTCGGCGCCAACCTCCGCCTCACGGGACCGGCAGGCGAGCGGACGATCCCCGTGTCGGCGATGTTCCGCGACGACGGCATCGACTATCTCGCCAAGCGCCCCGACGAGATCGTGACGGAGATCGTCCTGCCGCCCGCGGAAGGATGGCGGTCGGCGTACCTGAAGCTTCGCCGGCGCGGCTCGTTCGACTTCCCGGTGCTCGGCGTCGCCGCTGCCGCGCGGCTCGAGGACGGAGTCGTGCGCGAGGCGCGCATCGTCCTCGGCGCGGTGGCTTCCCAGCCCCGCGAGGCGACGGCGGCCGCGGCCACGCTGATCGGCCAGCGGCTGACGCCGGAGCTCATCGCGAAGGCGGCCGACGTGGCAGCCGGGCCCTCGAAGCCGCTCGACAACACGGACTTCACGCACCCGTACCGCAAGAAGCTGACGCGCGTCTACGTGGCGCGCGCGCTCGCCCGCGTGGCGGGACTGGACGCGGGGCCCCCGTCGTTCGAGGCGGGCGCGGCATGACGTCGCTCGGCGAGCGCATCAAGGCGCTGCGCCTGGAGCGCGAGCTTCAGCAGCGCCAGCTCGCGGAGAAGGCCGAGATGACGCCGAGCATGGTGTCGCAGATCGAATCGGGACGGCTCACGCCGTCGCTGCACACGCTCGGCAAGATCGCCGCCGCGCTCGGCGTGCCCATCGCCACCCTCTTCGACGGCGAGGCCGTCGCCAGCCGCATGCAGGTGAGCCGCAAGAAGGACTATCCGGTCGTCTCCTTCGACGGCTCCACCGAGCGCTGGTCGATCCTGGGCGCGGGGTTGTTCGAGGGCAAGATCCGCGCGGTGGTGTCCACGCTGGACGGCAAGTCGCGCGGCATCACCACGGAGAAGGTCGTCATCAAGCCGGGGCAGATGAAGCTGTTCTACGTGCTCGACGGCAAGGTGGCGCTGCACTACAACGGCGAGCGCCAGACGCTGGAGCCTGGCGACAGCGCCATGCTGGACGGCGGCTCGCCGCACGGCTGGGAGAATCTCGGCACCAAACCGGCGAGGGCGTTATGGGTGATCCTGGGCTAGTCGATTTCCGGACGGACCCTGCGAAGTACAAGCACTGGAAGGTCACCGTCGACGGGCGCGTGGCCACGCTGGCGATGGACGTCAAGGAGGACGGCGGGCTGCGGCCGGGCTACGAGCTCAAGCTGAACTCGTACGACCTCGGCGTGGACATCGAGCTCTACGATGCGGTGCAGCGGCTGCGCTTCGAGCATCCCGAGGTGGGTGCGGTCATCCTCACCTCCGGCAAGGAGCGCGTGTTCTGCGCCGGCGCCAACATCCGGATGCTCAGCCAGTCGAGCCACGTCTGGAAGGTCAACTTCTGCAAGTTCACGAACGAGACGCGCAACGCCCTCGAGGAAGCCACCGCGGAGTCCCGCCAGACGTATCTCGCGTCGGTGAACGGGCCGTGCGCGGGCGGCGGCTACGAGCTGGCGCTCGCCACCGACTACATCCTCATGGCCGACGACGGCAACACGGCCGTCTCGCTACCGGAAGTTCCTCTGCTCGCGGTTCTCCCGGGTACGGGCGGGCTCACGCGTGTGGTCGACAAGCGCCACGTCCGGCGGGATCGCGCCGACTTCTTCTGCACGGTGGAGGAGGGTGTGAAGGGCAAGCGCGCGGTGGAGTGGAATCTCGTGGACGAAGTGGTGCCGCGCTCGCGGCTCGAGGAGGCCACGCGGCAGCGTGCGAGCGAGCTCGCCGCCCGCAGCGACCGCCCCGAGCGCGCGCGCGGGATCACGCTCGTGCCGCTCGCCCGCACGATCGAGGGTGACGCGATCGCCTACGCTCATGTGCGCGGCACCGTCGATCGGCAGCGGGGGATGGCCGAGATCACGGTGAGCGCGCCCACCGTATCGCCACCGGGCGATGTCACCGGCATCCACGAGCAGGGCTGCGCCTTCTGGCCGCTGGCAGTGGCGCGGGAGCTGGACGACCTCATCCTGCACCTGCGCACCAACGAGCCGGAGATCGGTCTGTGGGTGTTCAGAACGGCGGGGAACGCCGATCTCGTGGAGGCGTACGACCGCACGCTCGCCGCCCACGCCGACGACTGGCTCGTGCGGGAGATCCGTCTCTACCTCAAGCGCACGTTCAAGCGGATCGACGTGTCGTCGCGCTCGCTCTTCGCTCTCGTGGAGCCCGGCTCGTGCTTCACGGGCACGCTGCTCGAGCTGGCGCTCGCGGCCGACCGCTCGTACATGCTGGCGGGGGCGCGCGACGGCGACGATCGCCCCGCGCCCGCGGTGCGGCTGACGTCGATGAACTTCGGCGCGTACCCGATGATCAACGGGTTGTCCCGCCTCGCCAGTCGCTTTCTCGATCAGCCCGGGCGTGTGGACGATCTGAAGGGCCGCATCGGCCAGGACCTTGACGCTGCGGCCGCCGCCGAGGCGGGGCTGGTGACCTTCACGCCGGACGATCTCGACTGGGAGGACGAGGTGCGCATCGCCATCGAGGAGCGTGCGGCCTTCTCGCCCGACGCCCTTACCGGCATGGAGGCCTCGCTGCGCTTCGGGGGACCGGAGACGCTGGAGACGAAGATTTTCGGACGACTGTCGGCATGGCAGAACTGGATCTTCCAGCGGCCCAACGCCGTCGGCCCCAAGGGCGCGCTGCAGGTGTACGGCACCGGCCAGCGCAGCGATTTCGACCGAAGGAGAGCGTGATGTCGGGCAT
>JBKKCN010000037.1:0-14379 GCA_046712525.1 Candidatus Rokuibacteriota bacterium | reverse complement strand
GTCGTGAACGGCTGGCTGTCCATTCCCAGCGCCTTCTCGGCCGAGGTCATGGCGCACCAGGGCTTCGACTCGCTGACCGTCGACATGCAGCACGGGGTCATCGACTATCAAGTGGCCGTGACCATGCTGCAGGGCATCTCGACCACCGGCGCGATGCCGATGGCGCGCGTGCCGTGGAACGATCCCGCGCGGCTGATGAAGATCCTGGACGCCGGCGCGTACGGCGTCATCTGCCCGATGGTCAACACGCGCGCGGAGGCGGAGGCGCTCGTGCGCGCCTGCAAGTACCCGCCGCGCGGCTACCGGAGCTGGGGCCCGGTGCGGGCGTCGATCTACGCGGGGACGGATTACAGCCCCGCGAAGGCGAACGACGACCTCATCGTGATGCCCATGATCGAGACCGCGGAAGCGCTGAAGAATCTCGACGAGATTCTCAGCGTTCCCGGCGTGGACGCGATCTATGTGGGGCCGGCGGACCTGAGCCTCGCCCTCGGCTGCACGCCGAAGCTGGACCAGACGGAGGCGCCCATCGTGGAGGCGCAGCAGAAGATCGTGGAAGCGTGCAAGCGGCACAAGGTGATCGCGGGCATCCACAACTCGACGGCCGCCTATGCTCTGAAGATGGTCGCCGCCGGCTACCAGTTCGTCACGCTCGCCAGCGACACGCGTCACCTCGCCGCGAAGGCGGCGGAGGAAGTGACGGTGATGCGCAAGAGCGGCGTGAGCGTGGGCAAGCTGCCCGCCTATTGACGGACCAGATCTTCGACGACACGTTGCGGGCGCGGGGGCGCGCGCACCTACGCTCTTTCGAGCGCCGCGCCATCCCTGCCGACGGCCGCCGCCTCGCCGCCGTCGCGCTCGTGCTCATCGCGGACGCCGAAGGACGCGCGTGCTTTCTGCTCACCCGTCGCGCGGCGGGGCTGCGCGCCCACGCGCGTCAGTGGGCGCTGCCGGGCGGCCGCATCGACGCGGGGGAGACGGCGGAGCGTGCCGCTCTCCGCGAGCTGCACGAGGAGCTCGGCCTCGCCCTCGACGAGAGCGCCGTCCTCGGCGTGCTCGACGACTACGGCACGCGCTCGGGCTACATCATCACGCCGGTGGTGGTGTGGGCGGGGGGCGACGCGGCCGTCGAGCTCACGCCCAATCCCGAGGAGGTGGCCGCCGTCTTCCGTGTTCCCGTGAGCGACCTCGACCATCCCGACGTGCCGCGGCTCATCAGCATTCCCGAGAGCGACCGGCCCGTCATCCAGGTGCCGATCCTGTCCACGCTCGTCCACGCGCCCACCGCGGCCGTGATCTTCCAGCTGCGGGAGGTCGTGCTCCACGGCCGTCCCACGCGTGTCGACCACTTCGAGCAGCCCGTCTGGGCCTGGGGGTAAGCATGACGTTCACCATTCTCGACGAGGGACGCGAGATCGTGGTGCCCGCCACCATCGACGGCGGCCGCGTGCGCGTGCCCGCGGAGGCGGTCCACACCGCGCTCGGCTGGGAGTTTCACGGCGGCCAGCTCTGCAGCGACAGCATGTGCGTGCCAGTCGCGGATGCCGACGCGCTCGCCGACGAGCGCGGCATCGATCTCGCCGCCCTCGCGGGCGCCCTGGACCGGCCGCTCGCGCTCGACGTGGCGGAGTCGGCGGCGTACCTGGGCGTGTCCGCGCACGAGCGCGCGCAGGCGCTGTCGTCGCTGGAAGCTCCCGACTTCACGCTGCCCGATCTCGGGGGCCGGCTGCACTCGCTCTCGGAGCACCGCGGCAAGAAGGTGCTGCTCGTCGCCTACGCCTCCTGGTGAGGGTGCCGCCTCGACCTGCCGGTGTGGCAGGCCATGTACGAGGAGCTGAAGGGCTTCGGCTTCACCGTGATCACCGTCGCCCTCGACAAGAGCGCCGAGGACGCGCGGCCGTGGATCGAGGCCGCGCGCCCCGCGCACCCGTCGCTGATCGACACGCGCCACGTGCTCGCCGAGCTCTACAACATCGTCAACGTGCCCACCGTGCTGTGGATCGACGAGAAGGGACGCATCGTGCGGCCCCACGACGTCGCCTTCGGCACGGACACGTTCAAGCAGATCACGGGCCTCACCGCGGAGATCCATCTCACCGCGCTCCGCAAGTGGGTGCGCGGGGAGGGCGGGGGCTTCGCGCCGAAGGAGGCGCGCGCCCTGCTGCCCGTGCCCACCGCCGCCGATCAGCAGGCGCGCGCGGAGTTCGGTCTCGCGGAGTGGCTCTTCCAGCGGTCGAGGAAGGACGCCGCCGAGCGCCATTTCGTGAAGGCGGGCGAGCTGTCTCCCCACGACTTCACCATCCGGCGCGGCAGCATGCCCATGCGCGGCATCGATCCCATGGGGCCGCAGTTCCGCGAGATGATCGCGGCCTGGGTGGGCGGCGGCAACCCCTACTACAAGCCGCTGCCGGACACGCGTGGCTAGAGCAGTGCTGTTCGTGTGCCACGCGAACACGGCGCGCAGCGTGATGGCGCAGCTGCTCCTCGATCGCATGCTCGCCGCGCGCGGCGCCGGCGAGCGCGTGCGCGTGCGGTCGGCGGGAGTGGCGCCGTGGGCGCGCGACGGGATGATCGCCTCCCTCGACGCGCGGCTGGCGCTCAAGGAGGATGGCCTCCTCGTGGCCGAGGATGCGGTCGTCTCCACCTCGCTCAGGGCACACCGCGACCTCATCGCGGGCGCCGACCTCATCGTGACCATGACGGTGGAGCAGAAGCGCATCGTGGGCGAGCTCGCGGAGGCGGGCGCGCCCACCGTCGTGACCCTGCGTGAGCTCGCGGGCGAGGCGGGCGACATCGGCGACCCCGCCGGGCAGGGGGAGGACACCTTCCGCGCCTGCCGCGACGAGATCAAGCGCTGCCTGGAGAAGGCCATCGACCGGATTGATTCCGGCTAGAATGCGGTCATGCCTCCGCTGATGCCGCGCGGCCGGCTCTTCCGCAAGTACGTCGTCGTCTTCGTGGGGCTGGTGAGCGGCGCCCTCCTCGCCAGCGGCGCCCTCGAGCTCTATTTCTCCTACCAGGAGAACCAGGCGGCGCTCGTCAGCCTGCAGCGTGAGAAGGCCGCGGCGGCCGCCGCGCAGATCGAGAGCTTCGTCAAGGAGATCGAGCGGCAGATCGGCTGGACGACGCAGCCGCAGCTCGTCCCCGCGCCCGGCGCCATCGAGCAGCGCCGGGTCGATTTCCTCCGCCTCCTGCGCCAGGTACCCGCCATCACCGAGCTCAGCTACCTCGATGCGGCGGGCAAGGAGCAGCTGCGCGTGTCGCGCCTGGCGATGGACGTGGCGGGCAGCGGCACCGACTTCTCGGCGGACCCCAGGTTCCAGCAGGCGCGCGCGTTACGGGCGGCGGCCCAGGGCGTGCAGAATCCACGGCTCGCGTACTACGGCCCGGTGTACTTCCGCAAGGAATCCGAGCCCTACATGAGCATCGCGATGGCGCAGACGGGCGGGGGGGGCGTCATCGTGGCCGAGGTGAACCTCAAGTTCATCTGGGACGTGGTCTCCCGCATTAAGATCGGCACCGCGGGCCGTGCCTACGTGGTGGACGGGGCGGGGGCGCTCGTGGCCCATCCGGACATCAGTCTCGTGCTGCAGAAGACGAACATGGCCGCCCTCGACCAGGTGACGGCGGCGATCTTCCGCGACAAGGGCGGCGGTGCGGCCGCCATCGCCGCCGTGCCCATCGCGCGCGACCTCCAGGGACATCGCGTGCTCACTGCTCACGCCGACATCCCGTCGCTGCGCTGGTTCGTGTTCGCCGAGCAGCCGCTGCAGGAGGCGTTCGCGACCCTGCGCGCCTCCATCCAGCGCACCGTCGTGCTCATCGTCCTCGGCGTCGGCATGTCGATCGTGGCCAGCCTGATCCTCGCCCGCCGCATGGTGCAGCCTATCCGCGCCCTGCAGGAGGGCGCTGCCAAGATCGGCGCCGGCGAGCTGCGCCAGCGCCTGGAGCTCAAGACGGGCGACGAGATCGAGGTGCTCGCCGAGCAGTTCAACCAGATGACGGAGCAGCTGCAGGAATCGTACGCGACCCTGGAGCAGAAGGTCGACGCGCGCACGCGCGAGCTCTCCGAGGCCCTGGAGCAGCAGACGGCCACGAGCGAAATTCTCCGCGTGATCTCCAGCTCGCCGAACGACCTCGCGCCCGTTTTCGACGCAATTCTGGAGTCCGCGCTGAGGCTCTGCGACGCGACCCTGGGGTTTCTCTTCCTGTACGACGGCGACGCGTACAACCCCGTCGCGCAGCGAGGCGCCACCGGGGCGTTCGCGGAGCTGATGCGGAAGCCGCGGCGGCGCCCCGGGCCGCATACGGGCCTCGGTCGGATCCTCGCCGAGAAGGGGCCGGTGCAGATCGAGGACCTGACGCAGGATGCCGCCTACCGCGACCGCGACCCGATGCGCCTGGAGACCGTGGAGATTGGCGGCGCGCGGACGTGGCTCGGCGTCCCCATGCTCAAGGAGGGCGAGGTCGTCGGGGCCTTCGTCATCTACCGCCACGAGGTGCGCCGGTTCAGCGACAAGCAGGCCGATCTCCTCATGACCTTTGCCAACCAGGCCGTGATCGCCATCGAGAACGTGCGGCTCTTCAACGAGACGCAGGAGAAGACGCGGCAGCTCGAGATCGCCAACGAGCACAAATCGCAGTTCCTCGCCAACATGTCGCACGAACTGCGCACGCCCCTCAACGCTGTGATCGGCTTCTCTGAGGTCCTGCTGGAGCGGATGTTCGGCGAGCTGAACCCCAAGCAGGAGGAGTATCTGAACGACATCCTGTCGTCGGGTCGGCACCTGCTGTCGCTCATCAACGACATCCTCGATCTCTCGAAGATCGAGGCGGGGCGCATGGAGCTGGAGTCCCAGGAGTTCGACCTGCCGCAGGCGATTGACAACGCGCTCGTGCTCGTGCGCGAACGGGCGCTGCGGCATGGCCTCAGGCTCGACACGGCGGTGGACGCACGGCTCGGCACCGTGCGCGGCGACGAGCGGAAGATCAAGCAGGTGCTCCTGAATCTGCTGTCCAACGCGGTGAAGTTCACGCCCGAGGGCGGCCGCATCCAGGTGCGCGCGGCGCGCGTGGACGGCGCCGCCGAGATCTCCGTCTCCGACACCGGGGTGGGGATCGCCGCCGAGGATCAGGAGGCGGTCTTCGAGGAATTCCGGCAGGTCGGCACCGACTACGCGAAGAAGCGCGAGGGTACAGGCCTTGGCCTCGCACTGGCGCGGCGGTTCGTGGAGCTGCACCGCGGCCGCATGTGGGTGAAGAGCCAGGTGGGTGAGGGATCCACGTTCACCTTCACCATCCCGGTGGCGTGATGGCGGGTGAGCTTATCCTCATCGTCGAAGACAACGAGAAGAACCGCAAGCTCGTCCGCGACGTGCTCGCCTTCAAGGGCTACCGCCTCGCGGAGGCGGAGACGGGTGAGGAGGGCGTCCGGCTCGCGCGCGAGCTGCGGCCGGCGCTCATCCTGATGGACATCCAGCTGCCCGGCATCAGCGGCATCGAGGCGCTCACGCAGATCCGCGCCGACGAATCCACGCGCGCGATTCCCGTCATGGCCGTGACCGCGTCCGCCATGAGCACCGACCGCTCCAAGATCATGGCGGCAGGCTTCGACGGCTACCAGTCGAAGCCGATCAACGTGAAGGCGTTCCTGGAGGCGGTGCAGGCGGTGCTGACGCGGCCATGAGCGCGCGCATCCTCGTCGTCGACGACACGCCCGTCAACGTCAAGCTCCTCGCCGACCTCCTCGCCATGAAGGGCTACACGGTGAGCACCGCCGCCAACGGCATGGAGGCGCTCGAGCGGATCGAGCGCGAGCGCCCCGACCTCGTGCTCCTCGATGTGATGATGCCGGGGCTCAGCGGCTACGAGGTCTGCCGCAAGGTGCGCGACAATCCCGCCACCGCCATGCTGCCCGTGGTCATGGTGACCGCGCTCGACCCTGTGCAGGAGCGCGTGAAGGGCATCGAGGCCGGCGCCGATGATTTCCTCACCAAGCCCATCAACCAGCCCGAGATGCTCGCCCGGGTGCGCTCGTTGCTGCGGGTCAAGGAGCTGTGGGACCAGCTCGCCGACCTCAACGGGACCCTCGAGCGGCGCGTGCAGGAGCAGGTGACGCAGCTGGAGCGGCTGGGCCGTCTGAAGCGGTTCTTCTCGCCCGCGCTCGCGGAAGCCATCCTCAGCGGCGATGCCGAGGATCCGCTCAAGAGCCACCGGCGCGACATTACCGTGGCGTTTCTCGACCTGCGCGGGTTCACCGCCTTCGCGGAGACGGCCGATCCGGAAGAGGTGATGGGCGTGTTGCGCGACTACCACGCGGCCATGGGACGGATCATCCTCGAGCACGAGGGCACGCTGGAGCGCTTCACCGGTGACGGCATGATGATCTTCTTCAACGACCCCGTGCCGGTACCGAACGCGCAGGAGCGGGCGGTGCGCATGGCCCTCGCCATGCGTGAGGGCGTGCAGCGTCTCATGGAAGGCTGGCGCAAGCGCGGCTACGACCTCGCCTTCGGCGTGGGCATCGCTCAGGGCTATGCCACCATCGGCGCCATCGGCTTCGAAGGCCGCTGGGACTATGGCGCCATCGGCATCGTCACCAATCTCGCCGCACGGCTGTGCGGCGAAGCGAAGGCAGGGGAAGTCCTCATCTCGCGTCGGCTGTGGGGCGCGGTGGAGGATCTCGTCGACGTGGAGCCGGTGGGAGAGCTCACGCTCAAGGGCTTCTCGAAGCCGGTGGATGCCTTCAACGTCCTCCGTGTAAAGCCGGCGTAACACCGAGGCGTCCGGCCACCGGCAGCTTGAGCGCGGGGGCCTTCACATCGATGCCGAAGGTGAGCCCCAGCACGTTGATCTCCAGTCCCTCCTCCCAGCCCGCAAGCACGCCCGCCAGCCCGAGCAACGACAGCTGCAGTCCCCGTCCCGCCGGGCTGACCGCCATCAGCGCTCCGCCGGGGAGGAAGTCCTTGCCGATGGCGGTGGGCGGCAGTACGAGCCGCAGCTCGGGGACGGCGCGGCCCACGTGCGCGACGAACGTGTTGCTGTTCGGTCCCGGCCACGTCCGGTACGTCGAGGGATACGGATAGGCGGACACCGCCGCCTCGATTCTCGTGATGAGCGCGCCGACATCCGTGCCGCGGACGTCGACGAGCAGTTCGGGCCTGGCGCCAAACCAGTAGTTGTCGGGGCCGGCGCGATCGACGCGTACCGCGGGCGCGCCGCGGTCGACGCCCCAGCCGATGACTTCGTAGCGCCGGTACTCCGCCGCGCCCTCGCGCTTGACCGTCACCCACGTGTGAACACCGAACACCCCGCGCCAGCCCACCGTGCGCGCGGCGTAGATCTGCACCACGGCCTCCCGGGTGAGGGCGGGATCGGGCGCCTGCCCCGACGGCTCGCGGCTCGCCTGCCACCAGTTCACGGTGGAGCGTTCGAAGGCCGCGCACCCGACGAAGGCGAGCAGGGCGAGGACGATCGCCAGCGACCTGCGCGTCACGGCCGCGCACTCTGCGCGCGGGGGACGATCAGCATCTCGCCGAGCACGCCGTAGTGATCGGAAGGCCAGAGGGTGCGGCCGTCGGCCAGGTGCCGCGGCGTGTTGATCACGACACGGCTGCGGCGGACTTCCGCTGTGTACTCCGTGCCGGGCACGAGAAACATGAAGTCGACGCGCCGGGAGGCGGTGGGTGCGGATGCATCCACGCGCTGCCACACCGTGGCCCCGGTGTCCTCGGGGTTGGCGGCGCGGAAGACGTCCACGAAGCCGTCGTCGCGAAGGAGGGCCTGAATGGGCGCCGAGGTCTCGCCGTGATTGAAGTC
Organism: Candidatus Rokuibacteriota bacterium; assembly: GCA_046712525.1. Classification (GTDB taxonomy): domain Bacteria; phylum Methylomirabilota; class Methylomirabilia; order Rokubacteriales; family CSP1-6; genus JBBDXO01. Next base: position 6,561 of record JBKKCN010000037.1, on the reverse strand, counting down.
GCCCATGACGAGGGCGGGCAGCGCACCGCGCGCCTGCCGCGCCAGCTCCGCCACGCGGCGCGTCTGGCAGGCGTCGCGCGAGGTGTGGGTGGAGATGATGGCGAGCGTGCCCGCAGGAGTCTGCACGTCCGCGCGCAGCGCTACGCGAGGGTCGAAGAACTTCGCGCAGCGCGGCAGGTCATACGTGATGCGGCTGACGATGGGGAAACGACTGAGGATGGCCCTCCTCGAAGTTCATGATCCACACCGCAAGCCGATCGAGGAGGCCGATGCCGAACACGCGGCGGGTCGCGGGCGCGTGCGCGTACGTGTACCCGAGTTGTGCTGCGAGGCGCGCGGCCACGTTACCGCGCCGGCGGCTGACGGAGGACTCCTGCAGCGCCACGATGTCGGGCGACAGCCGCCGCAACTCCTCCGCGGTCATGGCCAGGCGCTGCTCGAGGTCCTGGTCGTTGCCGGTGAGCCCGGAGGTGGCGCCGCCGTGCAGGAGATTGAAGGTCACGGCGGTGAGAGTAGGGGCAGGGGCGGCCACCACCGGCGTCGACACGCAGGCGAAAGCGACGGCGAGCGCCAGTCCGATCAGCCTGGACATTGTGCTGCGGCGCTCGCGCGCCCCCGCGCTACGGCGGCGGGTAGCGGAACGCCGGAGAGCCGTCGGACTTGAGTGGCGCCGGCGTGTACTTCAAGGCTTGCCCTGAGGGCTGATCGCGCGTCTGGCCCGGCGACGCGGCCGAGCGTGAGGCGGGCGTCGTCTTCGCGATTGCCTTCACGGCCGGCCTCGAGGGAGCCTTCTTCTTCGCCGCCGGCTTGCGCGCGGCGGTCTGCTTCTTCGCGGGAGCACGTTTCTTCATGCCGCGGAATCTACACGAACGCTTACGCGCGGTCAAACACGCGCCCGCGGCGTGTTGGAGATACGTGAGTTGGCCGCCGGACAGGGAACCGTGACATGACCGCTCTTGCCGCGCGGTATGGAAGGAATGGCCACCGGGGAGGTGGTCATGGTCTATCCGTGCGGTGCTGTGGAGCGAGCCATGAAAGTTCAGGAAGTGATCCTGCGCGCGATTGACGGCAAGCTCACCTGGCCGCAGGCCGCCGACATCCTGGGGTGCAGTCTCCGCACGATCCGGCGCTTGCGGTGGAAGCTCGAGCACGATGGCTATAACGGCCTGTTTGACCGGCGGCGCCAGCTGCCGTCGCCCAAACGCGCGCCCGTCGTCGAGATCCAGCGGGTGCTCGCCCTCCATCGCGATCGCTATCAGGGCTTCAATGTCCGGCACTTCCACCAGCTCGCCGCCGCCAGCACGGCGTGCGCTTCTGCTATGCCTTCGTGAAAAAGGCGCTCCAGACGGCGGGCCTGGTGGCCAAACACCAGCCGCGCGGCCGCCATCGGCGGCGGCGCGAGCCGCGCCCATGCTTCGGTGAATTGCTCCACCTCGACGGCAGCCGGCATCAGTGGCTTGCCTTGGTGCCCGAGCAGTGGCTCACCATGATCGTCGTCGTCGATGACGCCACCAAGCGCGTGCTCTACGCCGAGTTACGCGACGGGGGCGAAAGCGTCCCCGCGATCATGACCGCGCTGCGCGCGGTGCTCGAGCGCCACGGCCTGCCCATGGCGCTCTATACCGATCGCGCTCACTGGGCCGCGCATACGCCCACTGCGGGCGGCGCCGTCGACCGCCAGCATCCGACCCAGGTGGGCCGGGCCCTGGCTCGCCTCGGCATCGAGCACATCCTCGGGTATTCCCCCCAGGCGCGCGGGCGCAGCGAGCGCGCCAACCAAACGCTGCAAGGCCGGCTCGTCAACGAGCTGCGCGTGGCGGGCATCACAACCGTCGCCGCCGCCAACCGCTATCTGCGCGAGCAGTTTCTGCCCGCCTTTAACGCGGAATTCGGCCGGCCCCCTGCCGATCCGACCTCCGCCTTCGTCCCCCTCGGACACGTGGATCTCGACCAGATCCTCTGCATCGAGGCCGAACGGGTGGGGGGGCGGGACAACGTCGTCACCGCCGAGCGGGTGCCACTGCAACTCGCCAAACAACCGGGACGTCGCACCTGCGCGGGGCTGCGCGTGCTCATCCGCCGCCATCTCAACGGCCACCATACCGTCTGGTACGGCGGCCGGTGCCTGGGCCGCTACGACGGCGCCGGCCAGCCCCTGCGCGCTGCGTGATGGGCGGATTCTTAACCCAGCGGTCATTTCACGGTGTCAAACAGTTGCGGCCACATCACGTATCAGCAACAACAACACGCGCCGGCCCGAAACTCGGCCGGGCACGTCGGCCGCACTATGACGCACGCCGCAGCTACCCTTACGTCGCCCCTTGACGCTTCACTCGTGGGGCCCTAGGGTTTCCTTAGTGTCCATCCGTCGCCCGCCTCCGCCTCCGCCCCGTCCGCGCCCGCAGCCGAAACCACCGGTGTCGCCGTACGCGCCGCCCTTCGCGTGGTGGGCGGCGCACCCGTGGATCGTGGTGTGGATGTGCGTCTTTCTCTCACCGCTCGTGGTCGTTCTCCTGCGCCTGCTCGATGACGCGGGGCACCACGGAATGGTGGCGCCGGTCCGGTGGCTCGCCCTCGGTCTCGTCGTCATCGCCCTCGTGCTGGCCGTGTCCGTCACCTGGCGCCGGTCCGTTGTGCGGGCGGTGAGCCATCTCGCCTTCGCGATCGCCGGTCTACTGCTCCTGGTCCTTCCCACCACGCACGTCGTGCTCGGCCGCACGGAGTGCCCGCCGCGCGCGGGGGAGGAACTGGGGCGGGGCGCCTCCGTCGCCGTCCTGGAAGCGTGGAGCAAGGGCGAGGCGGCCGATGCGGTATGGAGCGGCGGCGAGGCATCGCCGGCCTGGAAGCAGAAGGTGGGCACGCTGAGTCTGGACCAGTTCGCCGCCGTCCAGTCCGGCTGCTGGGAGCGCGTGGCGCCCGTGAAGGCGTCGCCCACGTGGCACGAGTTCCGGGTGATCGTGCGCGAGGGCACGCTCGAGCCCCTCTCGAAGCTCGTCGTCGTGCACGTTGCGAACGAGGGCGGGGCGTGGAAGGTGATCGGCGTCGACGGGCCTCTTCCGTGATGAGGGCCTCGACGGCCCCCTAGCTCCCTAATCGCGGGCGAGGCGGCGCAGTGCGGGGCCCGTCACCCGCGTGAGGATCCACTCCTTCCGAAGCTGCGCGCCGAGCCGCTGGTAGAAGCGAATGGCGGAGCGGTTCCAGTCGAGGACGGCCCACTCCATGCGTCCGCAGCCACGCCGCACGGCGAGACGCGCGAGAGCAGCGAGAAGCGCCCGCCCCGCCCCCTCGCCGCGCGCGGCGGGCACGACGAAGAGGTCTTCGAGATAGAGCGTGGGCTTGCCCATGAACGTGGAGTACGTGAAGAAATAAAGCGCGAAGCCGATGGGCTCGCCGCCGCGCCGGCAGATGAGCGTCTCGAAGTACCGCCGCCGGCCGAAGCCGTCGCGGCGGAGGTTACGCGCGGTCGCCTTCATCTGTGTGGCGAGACGCTCGTAGCGAGCGAGCCCGCGGATGAGCGCCAGGATGGTGGGCACGTCGCGCGCGGTGCCGCGCCGGACGGTGAGGGCGGTGCTCGCCATGTCCGCTCAGGCGGCGACGGCGAGCAGCGTCTCGGTGTAGGCGCGCACGCCCGCCCGAAGATTGTCGAGGGAGACGCGCTCGTCGTTGCCGTGTACGCGGGCCCACTCGCCCGCGTCGAGGACGAATGGGCTCCAGCCGTAGCCGGAGAGCCCGCAGCGGCGGAACACCCAGTTGTCGGTGAATCCGGTGAGGATGTCGGGCGCCACCACCGCTCCCGGGACGCGCGCCCGCAGCGTGTCCGCGATGACCTTGTACATCTCCGTGTCCGGCGCCGAGAGGTTGGCGATCTTTGGCGGGCGGATGAACTCCACCGTCACGTGCTCATCGCTCACCACGCTGCGTACCCACCCGAGGATCTCGTCCGGGTCCTCGCCCGACAGCATGCGGCAATCCACCTCGGCGCTCGCTTCGGGCGGGATGACGTTGAGCTTCTCGCTGCCCCTCAACATGTTGGCGGCGAAGGTCGTGCGCACCTTCGCGGCGTACAGGCGGTTGGCGAAGAAGCGAGCGCGGAAGGCCGGGTCACGCAGCGAGGTGGCGAGGTCGTCGAAGCCGGCGCCCTCGTCCCCGGGCAGCACGCTGCCGAGGCGCGCGAAGAACTCCTGGATCTCCGGCAGCACTCGCGGAGGCCGCTCTGCCGCGAGCAGTCGTCCGAGGGCGCGGATGAGGCGATGCGGCGCGGTGTCCGGCCACGGCATGGAGCCGTGCCCGGGACTGCTGCGCGCAGTGAAGCGCAGGGGCAACCCGGTCTTCTCGGAAATAACGATGGACGCGAGGGGCGCACGATAGCCGTGTTCGACGTCGATGCCGCCGAGCTCGGAGAGCGCATACTCGGCGCCCGCGATCCAGTGGCGGTGATGGTCGGCCACGAACTGCGCCCCGAACTGGCTGCCCGCCTCCTCGTCCGCGGTGCCGAGGAAGATGAGGTCACGCTTGAGCGGCACCCGCGCGCGTTTGATGGCGAGCAGCGCCGCCAGCTGAAGGATACCGGTGGATTTCATGTCGAGGGCGCCGCGGCCGTAGAGAAAGCCGTCCCGGATGACGCCGCCGAAGGGATCGACGGTCCAGTACCGCCTGTCCGCATACACGACGTCGATGTGATGGTGGAGGACGATTCCCCCTAGCGCGCCGTCGCCTGGCAGCCGCGCGACGAGGTTCGCGCGCCCGGGGGCCGACTCCACCGTCTCGCTCTCGATCCCGTCGCGGGCGAGCATCGCGGTGAGAAAGCGCGCCCCCTCCACCTCGTTGCCAGGCGGGTTCGTCGTGTCGATCGTCAGATAGCGACGAAGCAGATCGACGGTCTCTTCCCCGAGCGCGGTCCAATCAATCATGAGCGCCATTCTAGCTCCTCCAATTGACGGGAGCCTCCAAGTGCCGCCGCGCCCGGCGACCGGGGGCCGCCACGCGAGCGTTGGGGGCTACCTGTGATCGAGGAGCGCCACGGCTTCGCCGGGGCTGCCGAGCGTCGGGGGGCTTGGGGGGCCCTTCGAGGCCCCCCATGTAACTAATCGCGCAAACCGCTCTTCGCCCCCATGGAGATCAATCTGGGGGACGGTTCGCCGACGTGGACGTGGGCGCCGGTGGCGGCGCCGCGGACGGGGCCGCGGAAGGCGAGGTAGGATACGCCGCGTTCGCGCAGCCAGCCCATGAGCGCCTGACCTTCGGGGCTGTCGGGATGGACGGCGACGTCGATGGCGTGGCGATGATCGAAGCCGAGACGGTCGTGCACCGGCGTCTGGCCGAAGGCGCTCACGGGCAGTGGCCGGCCGAAGCGGTCGGAGAAGAGCCGGCTGATGGTGGGGGCCATCGCCAGTGACCACTCGCGGGCGCCGGCGTGACGGAGGAGCGTCGGCGTCACGTGTGTCTCGCCGGGGAGCACGGACGGCAGCGCGGCGAGCTGGGGCTCGGCTTCGGCCTCCACCACGAGGGTGTCGGCCTCCGCGATGGACGCGCGCGTGCGCGCGACCGCCTCCGCTGCCACTGCTGCCGTGGCTGCACTCTCCTCCGCTTCACGGCGCGAGAGGATTCCCTCGTCGGCGAGCGTGCGGCGCTCGCGCGCGGTGGCGGCCGTACGCCGAGCCGTCTCTTCCTGGAGCGCCAGCACGCGGTCGAGGCTGGCCCGATACTCGCGCGCGGTGCGCGCCATCTCCGCCTGCGCGCGCTCGAGCGCGTCACGGGTGTCGCCGGTCGCCCATGCCGCCGACACGCCCGCCATCGCCACCAGCACAACGGCGGCGAGCGCGCGCCCGCTCCGGATCCCCCTCACGACGGCCACGCCTCGCACGTGAGGGTGGCGGCCATCTCGTGGCGCGCGCCCGGCGCCAGTCTCACGGCGTCGTCGCCGGCGTTCGCCGTTTCCACGCACACCATGCGCTTCCATTCCTCGTCGCCGAGATCGGGCAGCGCGCGCGCCCGCTCGATCCACGGGTTCCAGACCACGGTGGTGGCGGAGCCCCGCTTGTCGACGCGCACGCGGCGCTTCAGGACGGGGTCCTCCACCACGCAGGCGGCTGTGTGGCCGGGAAACGTGCGGTCCACCTCACCCGTGATGCGCAGGGGTTCGTCCGGCTGCCGCTTGCGTGCCATCGCATCGGTCTTGTCGAGGTAGGCGGCGCCTTCGAGACCGGTCACGATGGCGGTCGTCGCATCGCCGACGGAGAGATAGGTGTGGAGCGCCTCCTCGTACGTCCACGGCTCCGAATCCGTGTTGGCGACGGCAAGCGTCACCGTCAGCTGCGCCTCGAGCACCACGTGCAGGCGCAGGGCGAATTCATGCGGCCACAGCGCGTGCGTGCCCGCGTCCGCGTCGAGCGCGAGCACGACGTCGTGGTCGCCCTCGCGCTCGAGCCGCCAGGGGCGGCGGCGCGCAAAGCCATGGGCGGGAGCCTGGGCATCTCCCGCGCGCGGGCCGAACCAGGGGAAGATGACGGGAACGCCGCCGCGGATGGCCGCGTCGGACGCGAAGCGCGTGTGCGCGCTCAT
>JBKKCN010000036.1:0-8172 GCA_046712525.1 Candidatus Rokuibacteriota bacterium | reverse complement strand
GCATGGAGGATGCCGGGGGGGCTCACGTCGTCCACGAAGCAGCCGAGGCCCCGTAGCAGCCGCGAATCCTCGTTGCGCGGGATGCGCGCGCCGATACTTCGCGTCGTCAACGTCGCCTCACGGTTGGTCCCGCGTGACTAGCGCCCCAGGGCCTTGAGCACGTACCGGTTGTCGAAGAGGCTCTCGGGCTCGATCTTCAGCCCGGCGGGGACGGCCTCGAACACGCGCATCGTCTCGATGACGCGGGCGACGCCCTCACGGCTGATGAGTGAGTCGGGCGGGAATCCCTCGCGGGCATGCTCGAAGGACTCGGCGTAGAGCTTCGGGTCGCCGGCCAGCTCCTTGGGAAGCGACCTCGCCAGCTCCTCGCCGGACGACGACGTGATGAACTTGTTGGCCTTGACGAGGGCGTTCACCATCTTCTGCACCGTGGCGGGTTTCCTGGCGATCACGTCGGGGCGGGTGAGCAGCGTCGTCCCCTGCACCTCGCCGCCCATGGCGTCGTGCGTGCCCTTCATCGTGAACATATCGACGAGGGCGTAGCCCTTCCCCTGCTTCAGGAACACCGTGAAGAAGGGGTCGAGCATCATGCCGGCGTGGACGGAGTCCTTCTCGATGGCGAGCGGCATGGTGTTGCCGCCGGCGCCGATGATCTTCACGTCGTCGGCCTTCAGGCCGCTCCTCGCCAGCAGAAAGCCCAGCACCATGTGGGTCTGCGATCCGGGCGAGGTGACGCCCAGCGGGCGGCCCTTGAGGTCGGCGATCGACTTGATCTCGCCCTTGTACTTGTTGGCCACCACCAGTCCCATCATTGCCAGCCGCACGTGCGAGTGGATGGCGACCAGGTCCTTCTTCTGCACCTTGGCCTTGATGGCGTGATCGATGGCGTTGGCGCTGAAGTCGACCGAGCCTCCGATGAGGGCGGAGGCGGCCTGCGAGCCGCCGCCCTTGATGTCCAGGATCTCGACGTCGAGGCCTTCCTCGGCGAAATAGCCCTTCGACTTGGCGAGCGCGGTCGGCAGATACACCATGAGGCCGACCCCGCCGATGCCGACGGTGACCTTCTCGGCCGCCCAGCTCGCGGGCGGGGCGCCGGAGACGAGAACCGCGAGCAGAACCACCACCGCCACGATGCGACGCAGAGCCATGTGCATGACTTCCTCCTGAGCTCTCGAGCGGATCATTTCGGAACCGGCTTCCAGTACGAGAACCGCGCGTCCAGGCGCTTGAGGGCGACGTCGATGGCGATGACGGCCGCCATCAGGACGAGCAGCCCCGCCAGCACGCCGGTGGCGTTGAACATCGACTCCGCGTAGGAGATGACGTAGCCCATGCCCTCGTGGGAGCCGAGGTACTCGCCGACCACGGCGCCGATGAGGGCGAAGCCGACGCTGGTGCGCAGGCTCGAGAAGATCCAGGTGAGGGCCGACGGCAGCAGCACGTGGCGGATCATGTGACGCGGGTTCGCCCCCAGGATGCGCGCGTTGTTGACGAGGTCGCGATCCACCTCGCGGATCCCGGTATAGGTGCTGAAGAAGACGACGAAGAAGACCAGCGAGATGACCATCACCACCTTGGAGAGCAGCCCGAGACCGAACCACAGGATGAAGAGCGGCGCGAGCACGACGCGCGGCATCGCGTTGAGCGCCACCATGAGCGGGTCGAAGATGTAGGCCAGCTTGGGCCAGTGGGCGAAAGTGAAGCCCACGACCACACCGAGCAGGGTCCCCAGCACAAAGCCGATGATGGTCTCCTCCAGCGTGACAAACAGATGCCGGAGGATGAATCCGGTCCGGATCCAGTCGAAGATCTGCACGGCCAGCACCGTGGGCTGGCTGACGAAGAAGGGGTCGACCCAGCCCCGGCGTGTCGCCACTTCCCAGAGGAGCAGGAACGCTCCCAGGAGGGCGGCGCGCCAGAGACGGATCTCAGCCCACGAGACCTTTGTGGCTCCGCTCGTAGCCAATGCGTACCTCGTCCTTGAGGTCCTTCCAGATCGTCTCGTACAGGCGCGCGAAATCCGGATGGAAGCGGATCTCGGTGACCGAGCGCGGGCGTGGCAGGTTGATCGTGTACACGGCCTTGACGCGCCCGGGGGAGGCGGTCATCACCACGATGCGATCAGACAGCGCAATCGCCTCCTCCAGGTCGTGGGTCACGAACACCACCGTGCGCCGCCACTGGGCCCAGATCTCGAGGAGGTCGTTCTCCATGAGATTGCGCGTCTGCACGTCGAGCGCCCCGAAGGGCTCGTCCATCAGCACGATCTCGGGGTCGTAGACCATCGTCATGGCCAGCGCCACGCGCTTGCGCATGCCGCCCGACAGCTGATGCGGGTGATAGCTCTCGAAGCCGGTGAGGCCGATGCGCGCGATCCATTCGGCCACGCGCGGGCGCGCCGCGGCCGTGTCGACGCCGCGGAACAGGAGAGGGAGACCGACGTTCTGGGCCACGGTCTTCCACGGAAAGATCGCGTCGCGCTGGAAGACGAAGCCGAGCCGCGGGTTCACGCCGTCGACCTGCTGCCCGTCGAGACTGATGCGTCCCTCGGTGACGGGCACCAGGCCGGCGATGAGACTGAGCAGCGTCGACTTGCCGCAGCCCGAGGGCCCGACGATCGAGACGAACTCGCCACCGCCGACGTCGAAGGACACGCCCTGGACGGCGGTGAACTCGCGACCCTCGCGCGGAAGCGCGAACCGCTGCGTCACCTGCTCCAGCGTGATGCTGCCCCGGCGATCGTCGTGAGTCACCGTTCGTCTCACTCCGTCAGCGTGAAACCGAGTATGTCATCGACGGCAGGCGCCGTGTCCAGGCGGGCGATCGCCTGCACGAGCGTGTCGTACCGAGCCGGCGCCACCGGGAGGCCTGGTAGAAACCGCCGGAGCTCGCGGGCATCCCGGGCGAAGTCCCACATCAGCTCCCGGCCATGGTATTCGCCGGTGACACGGCGCCCATCCCGCAACGTGAACGTCAGACGCGGCGCGAAACATTCCCGGCCCACCACGCCGAGAATCTCGACCCGAGACTGGAGCGCCGCCACGCGACCGGCCACCGCTTTGTCCGCCGACGCTCCGGCGTCACGGGGGTCCTCCACGTTGCGCTCCAGCACCGGGTAGTCGCCCGTGACCACCGTGTACGCCAGCATGTAGGCCGTGCGGCCGAAGCCGCTGCCGTCGGGCGCCGGCGGCCGCGGGAAGCGCGGAGAAGGATAGAGCGTCTCGAGATGGTTCATCTCGAGCGTGACGCGTTCGATCGCCTCCTCGCGGAGCTTGTGCTGGGCCGCCATCTCGCTCGCGAGCCAGATGACCGGCTGGTTGAAGCCGGGCGTGGGATAGATCTTGAACTTGACGTCGAGGACCTCCCAGCGCCGGCCCAGGTCGGCGACGACGTCGTCGAGGTCGGCCTGGAGAGGACCGGTGAAGCTGTAGCTCAGATCGCCGCGGTGACTGCCGGTGAAGGCATTGTAGAAGCCCCCTCTGCCCTCGAGCGCCGTCGGCGCTCCCTGGAATCCCTGCGCGGCGAGGGTGGCCGCCCACGTTCCGCTCCGGGCCGCCTGCCCCTCGGCAAAATCGGCGTCGCGCGCGCCGGTGCGCTGGCCCTCGATGAGGCTGCCGGCGAAGCTCGCGGCGAGCGCGATGGCGTGCGTGGTGTGCTCGGCGTCGAGTCCCAGGAGCTTCGCCGCCGTCGCCGCGCAGCCGAGAATGCCGTAGACGGGACTGGCACGAAATCCGTGGGCCGGGGTGGACGGGATGAAATCACGCGCACACCGGCACTGCACCTCGTAGCCCGCGACGAGGGCCGTCAGCAGCTCCCGCCCGGTGCGGCCTTCGCCTTCGGCCGTCGCCAGGCCCGCGGGAACGATGAGGACACCGGGATGCGTGAGCATGTGGTACGAGTCGCACTGGTTGTTGACCGCCATCGCCACGCCGTTGGCGAAGACCGCGCCCACGCGGGTCACGCGCGTGCCCTCCACCCACAGCGTCGCACCCTGCCCGGCGCCCACGCGCCGAGGGCCGAGACGCTCGTGCGAGAGCACGGCTTGACGGGCCGCGTTGGCGCGCTCGGTGCGGACGCCCGCCATGGCCACGGTGACGGCGTGGTTCACGACCGCCTTCGCCTTGTCCACGACCGCGGGCGGGAGATCCTCGAAGCGGAGGGCGGCGACGAACTCTCCAAGCTGGACGGCGAGCGGGCGCGGCGCGGGGGGCATGGCGGTCAGTACGGTACAACATCTTGCGCATGCGAATCGTCGCGTAAGAATTGGCTCCCCTTCGTAGACACGTATCGAACTCTGTGTGTGGCGCCTCCTCAGGAACTTGCTCGTCTGTTCGTGACTTACGCGGTCTGACGCTTGCCGGATGACGTTGAACCCGTAGCCGCCTTCCCGCAGGCTCGTGACGACGCCTTGCGTTCGAAGGCGGCCGCGGTGGCACGAGTGGCGTCCCCACTGGCCGCGTAGACGATCGATGGAAGTCATCCCTGATGTCGGCGAGCGCGTGCTTCGGCGATTTCCGTTCGAGGTTGGGCAGCTTGTGGACGCACCGGCGTGGATCCCTGCCCCAGCCACACCAGGCCGACGGCGCGGCGGAGTCCGGCATTGCCGTCGATGATGCAAAGCCGCGGCACCCGGAGCCCACGGGCCACAAGGTCGTCGACGCAGCCCTTCCACGCCACGAACGACTCGCCGCCGCAAGCTCCCACGATGATCTTCGTCCCTGTCGGACGGAGCCGCTGAACGCCCAACCCACCGCGCTGCGGGTAGGGGTCTTCGTCAGAAGCGAAGGGCGAGTCCTGTGGAGACCCCCCAGTCGGCCGAGCCGTCCGACAGCCCTCTCGTCACCGACCCCGTCAGCTTTACGACTTTCGTCAGCCTCCATTCCGCGCCCACGCGGACCTCCAGCGCGTCCTCCTGGCCCGAGGAGATCGCGGTGGCCCCGTCGAGGAACGCGAAGACGCTGAACGGCTGTGCCACGGCGTACGCGACGCCGACGCTCCAGCCAAAAGAGTTGTCGAAGTCGGACCCCGCAGGCGAGCCGACGATCGTATACGCCACGTCCAGGAAGGCGGTGAAACGCTCCAGGAACGTCTTGCTGAGCTCGACGCCGAACGTTTCGTCGAACTCGCCGGTCCCCAGACCCCGATCCTCATCGGCGGTGGGGAACTTGATCTTGGCGTAGGGGATGATTTCAGGCCACACGTCCTGCTCCTTGACCACGACGTAAGAGCCCCGGAGCAGAACGTCGCCGAGCCCCGACTTGGTATCGGTCTCCGGGGAGGCCCCGGCCTGCTTGTCCTTCCGCACTCCGACCCCGCCGCCGGTCAACGTGACGCTTTGTGAGGTCTGGCGGATGTAGGGCACCGTGAGCCGCAGCTCGAAGCGATCGAGCTTGACCCCGAACGTGAACGGCACGTAGATGATCTCCGCGTCCTCGCTGGTTCCGTAGTCGCCCTTGAAGTAGTTGAACGAGCTCGACAGCGAGAAGTCCGCGGCAAGGGCCGGCGCGGTGCTGAGAAGCGTCAGAGCGAGCGAAATCACGATGCCGCGATAACGCATTTGTCTTCCCCCTTCAATCTGTCTGCAGTCGTGGGGCCTTGTGCCCCGGTCAGCACTCGTGGCGCGACCGGAACAAGGGTACGGGCTCGGCGCGGGAGCCAAAGAAAACCCAGCGCGGCGAGGCCCCGCCGCGCTGGGCGTCATTGACCCTCCGATTAGCGTCCCGGCTTCTCAGCCCGCTCAGGTTTCTCGGGCTTTGCCGGCTTCTCGATCTTCTCTGGCTTATCGAGCTTGCTGACTTTGTCCGCTTTCTCCGTTTTCTCGACGTTCGTCTCGGTCACCTTGACGCTCCTGACCACCGAGCCCAGGTTCCTGTAACCGAGCTCCTTCGCCAGCTTGCCCATTCCCATGCCGGCCTGGCGCATGCTGACGATCTCGGAGAGGGACTTGGCGGTCGTCGCATCAGGCTGCTTGGCGGTGAGGGCAAGAAGTTTGGAGATTTCTCCGTAGCCCAGTCGCTTCTGCCGGAGGTCCTGGACGTCTTGGGCCGTGAGCTCGCGGGGAGTGCTCGCGGCGTCGAACTTGAACTGCGTCCCCTTCCACTGGTCGACGATCTTGGCGGTGACTCGCCCCGAATCGGCGGACGCGCTGGCCTTGTCGATCTTCTGGCCGAGCGTCGTCAGTTCCTGTTCACCGTTGGTGTCGATTGCCTGCGCCATCGCCTGGCGGGCGAACAGGGACGCCGCCAAGACAAACAGCATGAACCATAGCCGCATCATCATCCTCATGCCGTTTCTCCCCCCAGACTCCCAGTGATCGGACGAAATGTCCGGCACGTGAGATGGTGCAGCCGGCGTGCCAGGCCGCAAACTGCGTGGGCTCGCTCTCTTCGTTGTCTCCGGGTCATGGCGACGTTGGCCCGATGACACTCGACCGTCGAGAATGGCGCCGGGTGCATGGGGGCTCGGTACGCGGCGCACAGCCTGTGAAGGCCGCCTCGACGGAGGTCCAGATTTCGTGGTTTCGAACTGCGCTTGGAAGAATGGCGCCTTGCAGCCGACTTACCGTCAACCGTTCGACGTGCTGGCGGTTTCTACGAAAACTTGGGCTAAGTCCCGAACGGCGGTTGGAGCCGCGGCGAGGCAGGATGAGAATTGGCTCCCCGGGCAGGGCTCGAACCTGCGACATCCGGATTAACAGTCCGGCGCTCTACCAACTGAGCTACCGGGGAGTGATTGCGCGAACTGCGCCATAAGTCTACTCGATTCCGGACCCGGCGCACACGTCTGTGCCGTCATTTGCTCCGCGGGGCGGCGGACCGTATTCTAGCCGGCATGACACCTGCCCGCTTCGACTCGCTCTTGTCCAGCCGCGCGCGCATCGGCTGGGGGGTGCCCATCTCCACCCCGCGCCCGGCCATGAATCCGCTCTACGAGTTCGGCGGCGGCCTCCCCGACCCGGCGTCGTTTCCCTACGACGGCATGATCGACGCCACCGAGCGCATGATGAAGGCCGAGGGGCCCGCGGCCATGACCTACGGCGAGCCCCAGGGGTACCGCGGGTTTCGCGAGCTCGTGTGCGAGAAGTACGAGCTCTTCGAGAGCATGAAGGTCGAACCGGACAACATCCTCGTGGCCAATGGCTCCGGCCATGCGCTGGCCCTCGCCTTCAGCGCCTTCGTGGATCCCGGCGATGCCGTGATCTCCGAGTCGCCGGCGTTCTCGGGCTCGCTCATCACGATGAAGCGTCACGGGCCGCAGATCCTCGACGTTCCCGTGGACGAGGAGGGCATCGTCACCGATGCCGTGCGCGGGCGGCTGGTGGCGCTCCGCGGCGAGGGCCGGCGCTGCAAGCTCATCTACACGATCGTGAACTTCCAGAATCCGTCGGGACCGAGCCAGTCGCTCCGCCGTCGCCACGAGCTGGTCGAGCTCGCCGAGGAATTCGACACGCTCATCCTCGAGGACGACGCCTATGGCGAGCTGCGCTTCGAGGGCAAGACGCTACCCCCGCTCTACTCCCTCGATCAAGGCGGCCGCGTGATCCGCGCGGGCACGGTGTCGAAGATTCTCGGCGCCGGCGTGCGCCTGGGCTGGCTGTGCGCCCCGCGCGAGATGATCCCGGCCCTGCAGGGCTTCCTCTTCGGGGGCGGCGTGAACCCGTTCATGTCGCGGGTGGCCACGTACTACCTGCGCGAGCACATGGCCGAGCACGTCCAGCGGCTGATCGGTGTCTATCGCGCCAAGCGCGACGCCCTGCTGCGTGGGCTCGACGAGACGCTGGCCGGCTCCGGTGCTGTCGTGAGCCGGCCCGAGGGCGGGTTCTTCGTATGGATCAAGCTGCCGCCCGGCACCGACTCGCGCCGGCTGGCAGAGCTGGCCATGCAGTCGCGCGTGCAGTACACACCGGGTCCGCCCTTCTTCCCGAACGGCGGCGGCGAGGAGTTCGTTAGGCTGGCCTTCAGCTACGAGCCGCCCCACAAGTGCTACGAGGGCGCTCGCCTCATGGGGCGGGCCATCGTCGGCGCCGTGCGCGGCTAGAGGCTATCCCCGCCTCGCTTCGAAGGTGTAGGCGCGGCCGGAGCGTCGGCGGCGCCGGAGGGGTTGCGGCGCGGCGGCGACGCTCGACCGCTGCCGGCGCCACCACCACAGTGAGAACTCACGGATGATCGCTCT
>JBKKCN010000035.1:0-25503 GCA_046712525.1 Candidatus Rokuibacteriota bacterium | reverse complement strand
GCGTCCCAGTCTGCTCCTCGAGGATACAAATCGAATGCCAGGGAGATCAGCTCGTCGTTGTAGTTTTGGCCTTGTCCGAGTAGCTGACCGCGAGGCCCGCGGCCGCATCGGACTGGATGCCGAAGGGCGGGATCGGATAGCGGAGCCCGTTCTTGCTCAACGCGGCCAGTCCCTGCAGGACTCCGGGCAAGAAGCGCGGAGGGATCGCCATGAGGAGCTCGTCGTCGGCAACGCCCCCGTAGCGGCGCTCGGCGTAACACGGGATGGTGAGGGCGGGCTCTCCGCTCTTCAGCGCCTTGCCCCACGAGTCCGCGCACGCGGATTCGCCCACCGACGTGAACGAGAGCTTTTTGTAACCCGTCCATTGCAGGCCGTTGATGAAGAAGATCATCTGGCCGGGCGTGCCGTAGATCAGGCAGATGTCCGGCGGCTCGAGGCGGCCGGAGGTGAGCGGCGACACCGCCATCGCGCGATACCGGCCATACGGGACGCAGTCCATCGCGTGCTGGTGCAGGCTCGCGTCCTCCTGCGTCTTAAACCATACGCCGGCCATCCGCGAGCCCGACAGCCAGTCGTCGTCCTGTGGATGGAGACCGATGACGGCGCCGCACTGCGCGCCCACGAGATCGCTCATCGTGATGCCGACCGTCCAGCCGAGCTGGCGCGCCTGCGCCACGATCTGATCCGTCGTGTGCTTGCTCGTGGGCCGGCGGATCTTGGGGATGGCCTCCATCTCCTCCGCCGTCTCGAACAGCTTCATGCCGATGGGGATCGTGCGCAGGCGCAGGTACTTGTTGAGCCCCTCGACGATCCCGTTCCAGTCGTAGTGTTCGGACGTCATCGCTGCTCCTTTAGCGCGCCAAGCGCGCGCGCAGTCCCGCCTTCACGGCCGGCCATTCGGCTTCCAGGATCGAGTACGCCGCACCGTCCCTGATGCCGCCGTCCGTGGCGGGCCGCTGCGCGCGCAGCACGCCGTCCGCGTGCGCGCCGAGGCGGGCGATGGCCGCGCGCGAGCGCATGTTGCGCGCGTCCGTCATGAGGCTCACGCGGTGCACGTGCCAGGTCTCGAAGGCATGCGTCAGCATCAGCAGCTTCGCCTCGGTGTTCACGGCCGTGCGCTGCGCGCTCGCCGCCAGCCACGTCCAGCCGATCTCCACTGCGTCCGGCACGTCAGTACCGCGCTGGTTCGCGTTGCCTGGCGGCCACGGCCAGAACTCGATGTTGCCGAACCGCGTCGAGCCCACCACCGTGCCGGTGGCGTCCGCGGTGGCGAATGGCATCGCGCGCCGCGCGGCCTGCTCGGCGAGCGCGCTCTCGACGTACGCGCGCATGGCCGCCTCGCCGACGGGCACCAGGGTGAACTCGTATGTGTCGCGCGGCCCGCCCGCCACGCGGCACAGCGCCGGCACGTGGGCGGGCGTGAGCGGCTCCAGCTTCACATGGGCGCCCTGGAGGACGACGGGCGCGAGCGCGTCAGCCATGTTCACTCACCACCCGCGCAGCCGGTCCATGGTGCGCCGCTCGCGCTTCGTGGGCCGCCCCGCCCCGGGTGCCCGGTAGGGTGGTGGCGCCAGCCGCACCCGCGGCGGCTCGGGCGGCGTCAGGTCCTCGAACAGCGTGCGCGCCACCGTCGCGGAGCCACGGCGGTCCGACAGCGCGACGACCTTGAGAAGGCGCCGCCGCCCCTGGGGAAGCGTCACCTTGATGGAGTCTCCCGGCCGCACGTTCTTCGCCGGCTTCACGGACTGATCGTTGACGTCGACCTTGCCGCCGTCGCAGGCGTCGGAGGCGAGGCCGCGGGTCTTGAAGACGCGCGCGGCCCACAACCACTTGTCGATGCGGACGGAATCCCCCGCCTCCGGCATTGCAGCCGACGTTATCATGACGCATGACCTCGCAGCCCGAGATCGACCCGCGCGACATGCGCCTCCTGAGGAGCCATCCCATGCGTCATCGTCTCGTTCCCGTCCTGCTGCTCTTGTGCGCTGTCACCGCCGCCTGGGCCGCCGATCAGCTCGTCGTCGAAGATTGGTCACAGGCGCCCGTGGGCACGAAGGGAATTCCTTCCGGATGGAAGGGTCAGAACTGGGGCAGCCCCAAGTACGACTTCGTGGTGGTGCAGGACGAGGGACGTAAGGCGCTGCACATGAAGAGCGCCAACGACGGCTCGACCATCTCCAAGGAGGTCAAGGGCAAGGTCGACCTGAAGGAGACGCCCGTGCTCGAGTGGTCGTGGAAAGCGGTCGTGCTCCCCAAGGGCGGCGACTCCCGCAAGAAAGCCACTGACGACCAGGTCGCGCAGATCTTCGTGGTGTGGCCGCGCTTCCCGGAGGCGGTGCGCTCGCGCATCATCGGCTATGTCTGGGACACCACCGCCCCCGTCGGCACCATCGTGAAGAGCGAGAAGACGAGCACCGTCACCTACGTCGTGCTGCGCTCCGGCACCGCCGAGCTGGGCAAGTGGATCACCGAGCGCCGTAACGTGGCCGAGGATTTTCGCAAGATCTACGGAGAAGACCCCGAGCACCCCGGCGCGGTGTCGATCTCGATCGACACCAACGACACGAACTCCGTCGCGGAGTCGTTCATGGGCGCGATCTTCTTCAAGAAGCCGTGATCCCGGCGCGCGATTTCGTGCGCGCGCTCGCCGAGGACAACGCACGTTTCTGGCGCCACCGGGACGTGCGGCTCGATCCCGTCGCCGATCCCTCCCGGCGCCTCGAGCAGATCCGCTACCGCATGCGTCAGGGCGTCTATAACGAGCTGCGCTCGGTGGAGCTGATCGCCGCCTGGATCCCGCACGTCCCGGAGCGCGAGATCCGCGACCTGCTGCCCGGACAGCTCGACGACGAGCACCGCCACTACCGCTTGCTTCGCGAGCGGCTGATCGCGCTCGGCGAAGACCCGGACGCGTACCGGCCGCTCCCCGAATGGGAGGCGCTCTTCGACTGGCTCGTCGCCTGCCGCACGCGGCCCACGCTGGAGAAGCTCGCGATGTTTCAGTTCGCGGGCGAGACGCAGTCGTGCGAGGGCTTCGAGACGCTCATCGCGCTCGCCACCGACGTCGATCCCGAGACGGCCGCTCTCTACCGGGAGGGCATCCTGCCCGACGAATATCGCCACGCCGCCATCGGACGCCGCGCGCTCACGCTGCTCGCCGACACGCCCGCGCATCAGGACTCCGCCCGTGCCGCCTGCCTCGAGATGAACGAGCGGGTCTTCGGCGCCTACCGCGCCCACCGGGCGCGCGCCCACCGGAGCGCCTGACGTGTTCGACGGCTTCGAGCGCGCCACGCGCCCCGTCGGCGGCAATGCCATCCACTACGTGCGCGGCGGCTCCGGGGCGCCGCTGCTCCTGCTCCACGGCTATCCCCAGACCCACGTGATCTGGCATCGCGTGGCGTCGCGGCTGGCGCAGCACTTCACGGTGGTGGCGCCGGATCTGCGCGGCTACGGCGACAGCGGCAAGCCCGCGAGCGCACCCGACCACTCGCCGTATTCGAAGCGGGCGATGGCCGCCGAACAGGTGGCGCTGATGGCTGCGCTCGGGTTCGAACGCTTCGCCGTTGCCGGCCACGACCGCGGCGGTCGCGTCGCGTACCGCATGGCCATCGACTATCCCGAGCGTGTCACGAAGCTCGGCACGCTCGACATGGTGCCGACGTCGGCCACCTTTGACGCCGTGGACAAGACCATGGCGATGGCGACGTGGCACTGGTTCTTCCTCGCGCAGCCGTACGATCTGCCCGAGCGCCTCATCGGGGGCGATCCGAAGTATTACGTGAACACGCTGCTGAGCCGCTGGAGCGGCAACGGCATCTCCGTCTTCGACCCCGAAGCACTGAAGGAATACGTGCGCTGCTTCAGCGATCCCGCCGCCATCCACGCGAGTTGCGAGGACTACCGCGCGGGAGCAACGATCGACGCCGCGCTCGACGAAGCCGACCGCGGCCACGACCGCATCCGCTGTCCGATGCTGGCGCTCTGGGGCGAAGGGCGTAAGAACCGGCACCGCTACAACGCGCTCGAGACGTGGGCGCACTGGGCCAGCGACGTCCGCGGTCACGGCCTGCCGTGCGGCCACTTTCTTCCGGAGGAAGCGCCCGACGAGACCGCGAAGGCGCTCATCAGCTTCCTGGAAGAGCGATGACGACGCTACCGAGGACGCGGTATGCGACCAGCGCCGGCCGTCACTCGTCCGGCTGCAGCGGCGCCGGCGGGGTGAAGCTCGCGCTCACGGCGAAGCACTCAGCAGGCACCCCGCACCCGCATAGCACACCGCCGAACGGCGGACATACCGCCTCTAGGTCGGGCCCGGGCCTGAAAAACCCCTCCGGCAAAGTTTCCACGTCCATGTCGAAGGCGTTGCGGTTCAAGGGGTCCCAGCCGACGGTCACGTGGCTGCTGTACACGCCGATCCCCGCGCGGTCATTCGGTGACATTCACGTTCCTGAGCTGGTTGGCGCAGCCAATCGACGCGGTGTCGATGACGAAGACACCGAACGACAGCACATGGATCACCGATAGCTCGACACCTTGCTGCCTCCGGTAACGCCGTTACCTCAGCGAACGAACCCCGCGTCGTTGGCCGATGCGGCCCGCATCAAGGCTTCTGCTTCCGACTCATGTTGCCCGTGGCCCATTTTGAGCGCTTCCCGCCTGACGGTCGCGCTCAGCGGCCGGGCGGCGAGCAACGCGAGCACCCGGTCCGACTGCAGCGCAAGGTTGGACGGCTTCCGAATCCCCATCGGGATATCGACCGTCGATAAGAGTGACTGTCTGCCAGCGTTTGGCCGACTGGTGCGATCACTGGATCACCTCGTCGGCGCGAAGCAGCAACGACTGCGGGATGCTGAGGCCGAGCGCTTTCGCCGTCTTCAGGTTGATGGCGAATTCGAACTTCGTGGGCTGCTGGATGGGGAGGTCGGCCGGCTTGGCGCCTTTTAGGATTTTGTCGACATAGCCAGCGGCCCGGTAGGACATCTCAGTGAAGTTGGGACCATAGGCCATGAGGCATCCTTCGCTGACAAAGAGCCTCGTCTCGCACGTCATGGGGAGACGCTGAGCGACGGCGAGCTCAATAAGCCTCGTTCGATACGTCGCGAGGAATGGAGAAGCCATCTGGATCACGGCCTGCGCTCCCTGCTTGCGGGCGGACGCGAACGCAGGTCCGAAATCCTCGGGCCGTTGAACTTCCAGAACCTGCGTCGTCAGACCGAGCTTCCGCGCACTCGCCTCGGCGGCCTGCAGGCCAGACTCACCACCGCCGGCGGGATCCCACAGAAATGCGACACGACGCATCCGGGGCACGACGTCCCTGAGCAGATCCAGCCGCTTGGTGCCAAGCTCTGAGTCCTGAAAGGATTGCCCGGTGATGTTCCCGCCGGGGCGGGCAAGGCTCTTAACGAAACCGAACGCGACGGGCTCGTGAACAATGGCCATGACGATCGGGACCGTCGCGGTCGCCTGCTGCGCGGCGCGAATAGCCTGCGGGCCCCAGGCCACGATGACGTCGACGGGGAGGGCGACAAGCTCGGCGATGAGCCTGGGGAACTCGTCGATGCGTCCCTCTCCCCATCGCGCTTCGACTACGACATTCTGGCCTTCGACCCAGCCCTGATCCCGAAGTCCGTCGCGAAACGCTTTGACCAACTGCTGGAACTGATCGCGGCCGCTGGCGGATCCGGGGGCCAAGACCCCGACCCGGCGGGTATTCGCAGGCTGCTGCGCTCCGACGGCGAACGGCGCCGCGAGAAGGCCGCAGGCGAGGGCGGTTGCGAGCGCAGCGCGGAGGATCATCATGCCGCGCGCCGGAGTCCTAAGGCGCCGCCTGGATATCGGTTCGGTCACGGCATTCGCCTCGCCTGCAGGTTCTTGTCGTCCATCCGCATCGCCGTCCAACTCATTTTAGATGGCCAGCGCGTAGCCATCACGGCGCGGGTCGGCCCCCGCCATCAATGCGCCCGACTCGGGATCGCGCACGATCCCCTGCCCGCCCCCCACGATCCACGACCAGTCGTCGATGGCGTTGACCTCGTGGCCGCGGGCGGCGAGGCCGGCGCGCACGTCGGCGCCGATCCGCGACTCCGCATCCACGAGGCGATCGCGGTAGACGCGCACGCGCGGGGCCTCCATCGCCTCCTGCACGCTCATGCCGAACTCCAGCACGTTGAGCAGCATCTGCGGCGTCGTCTGCAATATTCCGTACGAGCCCGGCGTGCCGATCGACATCTGGAAGGCCCCATCCTTGAACACCTGCGTGGGCGACATCATGGTGCCCGCCTTGCGCCCGGGCCGCAGCGCGTTGGGCGAGGCGGGATCGCGGTCCATCCACTTGAGGATGTTGTTGAGCACGAGGCCGGTGCCGGGCACGGCGAAGCCGGAGCCGAAGGGGACACCGAGCGTCTGCGTCACCGACACCACCATGCCCGCGGCGTCGGCGCACGCGAAGTGCGTCGTGTGCTCGTGGGCGAACTGCGCGGGATGGCCCTCCCCGATCTGGCCGGGCAGCGTGTCGCGGTTGTGGCGCTCGCCCTCGCTCACGGCGGCACGCTTGGGATCGATGCGCGCGCGCTGGCTGGCGGCGTACGACTTCGACAGCAATCCGGTGATGGGCACGTCCGCGCCGTAGGCGTAGGCGAGCCGGTCCGCGGAGGCGAGCTTCACCGTTTCGATGAGGTGATGCAGAAAGTCCGGCGAGTTGTGACCCCACCCTCGTAGATCCAGGCCTTCGAGGACGTTGAGCGTCTGCAGCATCTGGAAGGCCGAGAACGGCGGCGGCACGGAGTACACGTCGTGACCTCGATAGGTAATCGTCACCGGCGCCCGCCACTCCGGCGTGAACGCCGCGAGGTCGTCCTCCGACAACCACCCGCCCGCCTCCTGCACGGCGCGGGCGAGCGTGGTGCCGATGGACCCGCGGTAAAAGGCTTCCGCGCCACCCTCGGCCACCTGCCGCAGCGTCGCCGCGAGCTCCTTGTAGGTCACGACGCCGCCCGCGCGCGGCCCACCGTTGCCGAGATAGAGGCGCTCGGCCTCGCGGGACCGACCCAGCGTCGCCCGCGCCTTGTCGAAGAACTCGACGTTCTTGAACGTCAGCGGCACCCCGCGCTCGGCGTGGCCGATGGCCGGCGCCAGCACGCGCCCGCGATCCATCGACCCGAACCGCTCCAGCGCCGCCATCCAGCCGCCGAGGTTGCCCGGCGTCGCGCACGACTTCGGCCCGCCCACCAGCTCGTCCTCCGTGCACTTCGCGATATCGGAGGCCTTCGGCGAGCGGCCGATGAAGTCGAGGACGTGGCGCTCGCCGCCCCGCGAGACGACCATGAGACCGATGCCGGCCGCGCTCGACATGAAGGGCTCCACCACGTTGAGCGCGGCGGCCACCGCGATGGCGGCGTCCATCGCGTTGCCGCCCGCCACGAGCATCTCGATGCCCGCCATGGAGGCGAGCGGGTGCGCCGAGGTGACGACGCCGCGACGTCCCATGACGGTGGGCCGGTAGGCAAGACGATGCGGTGGCATTCGGTAATCCTCCTTAAGCGGCGCGCTGGCGCTCGGTGTGCAGCCCGCGGATCTTGGGATCCAGCAGGTCACGTACGCCGTCGCCGAACAGGTTGAGGCCGAGAATGGTGAGCATGATGGCGGCGCCCGGGAAGAGCACGAGCCAGGGCGCCTGCTGGATGTAGAGCCGGCCGTCGGCGAGGATGTTGCCCCACGACGGCACGTAGGGCGGCACGCCCACGCCGAGGAACGACAGCGCCGCCTCCGTGAGCACGGCGGCTGCGAACACGAAGCTGCCCTGCACGATGAGGGGCGACACGCAGTTGGGCAGGATGTGCCGCGCGATGAGCGTGAGGTCGGAGGCGCCGAGCGCCCGCGCCGCCTCCACGTAGGCGGCCTCCCGGATGACGAGCACGGAGCCGCGCACCACGCGCGCCACGCGCGGCGAGTACACCACGCCGATGGCGATGATGACGTTCAGGACGCTCGGCCCCAGCGAGGCCATGAGCGCGATGGCGAGCACGATGGCGGGGAACGCCATGAGACCGTCCATCACGCGCATCACGATGTTGTCGAGCCGGCGGTAGTAGCCCGCCACCACGCCGCAGAAGACGCCCACCACGAACGAGAAGAGGACCACCGCCACCCCCACCAGGAGCGACAGGCGCGCTCCGTACATGACCCGGCTGAACACGTCGCGGCCCACGTCGTCGGTACCGAACCAGTAGGCGGCGCCGGGCGCGGTCAGGCGCGTGGCGACGTCCATGTGCGTGGGACTGCGGGAGATCACGGGAGCGAGGAGGCCGATGACGACGACGATCGCCATGAGGACGGCGCCCGCCACCGCGATCTTCCGGCGCGCGAACACCGTGAGCCAGCGGGGCAGCCGGCGCGGCGCGGTGGCGGTCCGGGGAAGCGCGATGACGCTCACTGGTATTTCACCCGGGGATCGATCACCAGGTACGAGAGGTCCACCGCGAGGTTGATCAGCATGTACACGCCCGCCACGCAGAGGACCACGCCCTGGATCACCGGGTAATCGCGCCGCAGGACGGCCGAGATGATGAGGCGGCCGAGGCCGGGGATATTGAAGACCGTCTCCACCACCACCGCCCCCGAGATCAGGATGGCGAAGCTGATTCCGATGATGGTGACCGTCGGAATCATCGCGTTCCTCAGCGCGTGCTTGTAGACCACCGCCCGCTCGCCGAGCCCCTTGGCGCGTCCGGCGGTGATGTACTGCTCGCGCAGCACGTCGAGCATCGACGAGCGGGCGATGCGCGCGATGAGGGCCGACTGCACGAGGCCCAGGGCCAGCGACGGGAGCACGAGCGAGCGCAGCGTGAGCAGCCAGCCGTACTCGAGCGGCGAATAGCCCGCTACCGGAAACCAGCCCAGCCACACGGAAAAACACAGGATGAGGAGGAGGCCGAGCAGGAAGTTCGGAATGGACACGCCCACGAGGGCGAACACCATGAGAGCCTGGTCGGTGGCGGAGTTGTGAAAGCGCGCGGAGAGGACGCCGGCGGGGACACCGATGACGATGGCCACCGCGATGGCGAAGAGCGTGAGCAGCAGCGTGGGCTCCACCCGGTCCACGATGGCTTCCGTCACCGGCTTGCGCAGGAAGATGGAATCCCCGAGGTCGCCCTGCAGCAGCCGCCCGTACCAGCGCAGCAGCTGCATGTGGAAGGGCGCATCGAGCCCGAGCTGGCGCTCGATGCGCTGCACGTCGGCGCCGGTGGCATCCGGGCCCGCGATGACGGAGGCGGGATCGCCGGGGGCGAGGTGGATGAGGACGAACGCCACCGTGGCGACGACCAGCGCGACGGGAATGAGCGCCAGCAGCCGTCGGGCGACGTACGTCTTCACTACTTAAGCCATACGTTCCAGAGGTTCAGCTCGCCTGTGTTCCGCAAGCCCTGCACGTCCTTGCGGATGACGTCGAGAGAGAAGTAGTCGCCGAACTTGATCCGCCCCACGTCCTCGTAGAAGATCGCCTGCACCTTCTCCAGCATTGCCTTGCGCTTGCGTGGCTCGCTCTCGCGCGCGAGCGAGTCCAGCCAGCGCTCCTTGTCCTCCTGGCACCACCAGCCGGGCCAGCCGCAGGCCATGCCGGTGTTGTACGCGGGCTCGGGGTTGAAGGTGATCCCGGTGGAGAAGACGTCGAACGCCTCCGGTTTGTTCCGCCGCTGGACGAGCGTGGCCCAGTCGACCACCTGCAGGTCGATCTTGAACCCCGCCTCCTCGAGCTGCTGCCGGGCCACGAGCGCGTTCTTGTACATCCACTGGTATTCCTTGGTGGTGATCCAGCGCACGGGCTGGCCCGTGTACCCCGCCTCTTTCAGCAGCTTCTGCGTCCTCGCCTTGTTCTTCTGGTTGTAGAGCTCGCCACCGATCTTGCTGTGCCACTGCGGCTGCTCGATGAAGTGCAGCCCGGGATCGATCCGGTAGAAGGCCTTGTTGCCGAATCCGGCCGCCATGATGGGCTCCATGTCGAGCGCGGCCTGGAAAGCCTGGCGGATGCGCTTGTCGGTCATGAGGCCGTGCTTGTGGTTGAGGACGGCGGTGGACCATCCGGCGGGCTTGATGATGTTGGGCACGACGTCGCGCATCGTCTTGACGCGGTCGAACTGGTCCTGCTGGATCTGCTGGCCGTAGTGGTACTCGCCCGTCTCCACGCCTGCCAGCCGCACCGCCACGTCCGGCACGGGAATGAAGAGGATCTCGTCGAGATACGCGGTCCGCCTGCCACCGAAGCCGCCGTCGGCCGCGTCCGTGCGCGCCACGTAGTCCTTGAAGCGAGCGAGCTTGATGTGGCGATCGGGCTTGTGCTCGACGAAGCGGTACGGTCCGGTGCCGATGAACTGCTTGATCTGCCCCTCACCCGCCGCGTCGATGACGTCTTTGGGATAGATGACGGCGCCCGCGTTGGGCCGCGCCAGCCCCATGATGAGCGCGGCCACCGGCTCCTTGAGGTACATCGCGACCGTGTGCGAGTCCTTCGCCTCCACGCCTTCGACTTCCCTGAACACCTGCTTGCCCGGCGTGGACATCTTTCCCCAGCGTTTGAGGGAGGCCACCACGTCGGCCGACGTCATCTCCTTGCCGTTGTGGAACTTCACGTCGCGCCGGAGCTTGAACGTGTACGTGCGCCCCTGGTCGCTCACGGTATGCGTGTCCACCAGCATCGGGACCGCGTTGTAGTTCTTGTCGTAGGTGTAGAGCCCTTCGTAGATGTGCCAGGTGATCTGCTGCACGATCACCGCCGTCGTCGAGTGCAGATCGAGCGAGGGCGGCTCGCCGATCATGGCGGCCTTGAAGACGCCCCCGGTCTTGGGCGCGCCCTGCGGGGACGCCACGACCGGCGCGAGCAGGACGGCAACGAGCACAAACATGCTGGCGGAGCGGAGCAGTCGCCTCATCACGGAAACTCCTTTCGGTGCGGCGCGAAACGGGCGCTGGAACGTGGCCGCTACTTTAACACCTGCCTGATGGCGGCGATGACGTCCCCCGCCCCCGGCGTGGCGAACGCCTCCAGGGGCGGGCTGAACGGAATGGGCACGTTGGGCCCGGCCACGCGCACGATGGGCGCGTCGAGCTCGTCGAACGAATCTTCCATCACCACCCACGCCAGCCACGCCCCGGTGGATCCGCGCATGGGCCCTTCCTCCGCAATGACGACCCGGTGCGTCCGCGCCACCGACGCCGCCAGCGTGTCGCGGTCGAGCGGTACCAGGCTGCGCGGGTCCACGACTTCGACGTCGATCCCCTCCGCCGCGAGGCGGCGCGCCGCCTCCAGGCTCTCGTGCACCATGCGCGCGGTGGCGATCACGGTCACGTCGGCGCCCGGCCGCTTCACGTCGGCGCTGCCGAGGGGCACCAGCGTCTCCGCATCTTCCACCTCACCCAAAAGGCGGTACAGGCCGCGGTGCTCGAAGAGGAGCACGGGGTCGGGATCGCGGATGGCGCTCTTGAGCATGCCCCGCGCGTCCGCAGGCGTGGAGGGGATGCACACCTTGAGACCGGGGATGTTCACGAACCACGCCTCTACGGAGTTGGAGTGATGGCCACCGCCTGACTTGCCGATGCCGTACGGCATGCGCAGCGTGAGCGGGCAATCCATCTGACCGCCGAACATGTAGCGCGACTTCGCGATCTGGTTGGCGACCTCGTCCATCGCACAGGTGACGAAGTCGGCGAAGTGCATGTCGACCACTGGCACCAACCCCGTGATGGCGGCGCCGAACGACGAGCCCACGATGGCGGCCTCCGAGATGGGCGCGTTCAGGACGCGGTCGGCGCCGAACTCGTCCACGAGACCTTTGGTGACGCCGAAAGGCAGGCCGAGCACGATGTCCTCGCCGATGCAGTACACGCGCGGATCCCGTCGCATCTCCTCGCGCAGCGCCAGATTCAGCGCGTCACCGAAATCTATTCTCGCCATGGCCAGTGCGCGTACAGATCGGTGAGCGCGTCCTGCGGCTCGGGAAGCGGGCTCGCCTCCGCATGCGCCACGGCATCGTCGACCTCCGCCTTCACGCCGTCGCGGATGCGCGCGGCGTGGTCGGGGTCGAGCAGGCGCCCTTCCATCATCTGCCGCTCCAGCCGCGCGATGGGATCGGTGCGCCGGCCCTCCGCCACCTCCTCCTTGCCCCGGTACGCCTGTCCGTCGCCCTCGAAGTGACCCACCCAGCGGATGGTGTGC
Source organism: Candidatus Rokuibacteriota bacterium (assembly GCA_046712525.1). Taxonomy (GTDB): domain Bacteria; phylum Methylomirabilota; class Methylomirabilia; order Rokubacteriales; family CSP1-6; genus JBBDXO01. The sequence continues at coordinate 13,292 of JBKKCN010000035.1, read as the reverse complement.
GCCTCGATCAGCGAGGGTCCCTCCCCGCCGCGCCCGCGCGCGACGGCCCGCGCCACCGCGTCGTAGACGGCGAGCACGTCGTTGCCGTCGACGCTCTCACCCGGGATGCCATAGCCGGCCGCGCGCGCGGCGATGGAGCCGCCCGCGGTGGACAGGCTGTGCGCGGTGGCCGACGCCCAGCGGTTGTTCTCGCACACGAACACGACGGGCAGCTTCCAGAGCGCGGCGAGGTTCACGCCTTCGTGAAAGGGACCGCGGTTGGCGGCGCCGTCGCCGAAGAAGGTGACGACGACCTGCGTCGATTTGCGATGCTTGATGGACAGCCCCACTCCCGGCGCCACCACGCAGCCGGACGCCAGCACGCCGTTGGCGCCCAGATACCCGACGGAGACGTCCGCGATGTGCATGGTGCCACCCTTGCCGTGGCAGATGCCGTTGGCCTTGCCGTACAGCTCGGACATCAGCCCGCGCAGCGAGCCGCCCTTGGCGATGAGATGACCGTGCCCGCGGTGCGTGGAGAGCACGTAGTCGTCCGCGCGCAGTGCGGCGCTCACGCCCACCGCCACCGCCTCCTGGCCGACGGAGACGTGCAGAAATCCGGGGATCCGCCCGTTGGCGAACAGCTCGCGCGCGCGCTCCTCGAACAGCCGCACGCGCAGCATGCCCGCGTACATCTGGACGAGGAGATCGGGGCCGGGGGGCGTCACGGCGCCGCGAATTATAGCACCGGCCTTTCGTTCACCCGGTGCAGCGCCCAGCCGTCAGCGTGACGTTCGAGCACCGAGAGCGCGGCGTAGTCTTGCCCGAACGAGAGCAGGCGGCCGAGCGGCAGCCCCAGCGCGCGACAGAGCAGCGCGCGGTTGGTGCCGCCGTGGGCCACCACCGCGATGGATTCGCCCGCGCGGGCGGCGGCGAGGGCGTCGAAGGCCGGCCACGCGCGCGCCACGAGATCGGGCACGCTCTCCCCCTCCGGAAACGCAAACTGCCCGACGCTCGCCATCCATTCCGCAAAGGCTGAGGGCTCGCGCGCCTGGATCTCCTTGGCGGTGAGCCCATCCCACCGGCCCATCGCCATCTCGCGGAGCGCGGGCACCACCACGGGCTCGAGCCCGTGCGGGGCGCCGATGATCTCGCCGCTGCGTCGCGCGCGAATCAGATCACTCGAGTACACGGCGGACAGCGGCAGGAGACGCAGGCGGTCCGCCTGGGCCGCGCACTCGCGCTCGCCATGCGGTGACAGCGGCACGTCGAGGTGACCGATGAACCGCCGTGTGGCGGCATTCATCACCTCGCCGTGGCGCAGCAGGTAGATCAGGGTCGGGCGTGCGTCCACGCCGACACCGTGAGGAGCGCCGCAAGCTCCGCCACCTCGATGCTCGCTCCAAAGACATCGCCGGTTATCCCGCCCAAACGTGCGGCGAAGAAGCGGCCGAGCAGCAGGCAGACGACGGAGGCCAGCGCCACCGCCACCACGCCCGCGACGCCGAGCGCGAGCGCCGCCACCGCCAGCGCCACCGCGAGCGCGAGCGGAGGTGCGCTGCGGGGCAGTGTGGCCTGGAAAGCCGCGCCCAGCCCCTCGCGACGCGCAGGCGCCAGCGCGTGGCCGAGGAGCGCCGGCATCGCGCGCGCGATCACCGGAGCCGCCAGCAGCACGTGCGGACGCGCCGCCGCGGACAGCTCGGAGATGGCGGTGATCTCGAGAAGCAGGAAGAGAATGAGACCGATGGCGCCCATGGCGCCGATGCGGCTGTCGCGCATGATGGCCAGCCGATGCTCGGGATCCCGACCACCGATGCCGTCCAGGCAGTCCGCGAGGCCGTCGAGGTGCAGGCCTCCGGTGATGAGCTTCCAGGCGGTCACCGTGAGCAGCGCCGCGAGCAGCGGAGGAAAGACGCGCGACACCAGCCACTCGAGCGCGACGAGAATCACACCGATGCCGAGGCCCACCACGGGAAACCACGCGGCGGCCCGGCCGAGGTCACCCACCCCGTCGTGGCGACGGCCCGGCAGCGGCAGGATGGTGAGATACCTGACAGCCAGGCGGAGACTCGACACGCCGGGGATGCTAGCACGTAGCGCGCCGCGTTACGGACGGGCCCCTCGCCCCATTTGTTTGACAGAAGGTGGGACGATAGCGACAATTCTATGACGTCTTCAGCCGACATGCGCGCCCAGCGCCCCGAGGATGCATCCATGACCCGATCGCGTGTGGCCGAGAAGTGGGTGGACGATGCCGCCAAGCTGACCGAGCCGGCCCGCATCGTGTGGTGCGACGGGTCAAAAGCCGAATACGATTCGCTGATCGACGAGATGCTGGACGACGGCACCCTCATCCCGCTCAATCCCAAAACCTATCCCAACTGCTACCTACACCGCAGCCACCCCCAGGACGTCGCCCGCACCGAGCAGCTCACCTTCATCTGCACGCCGAACCGTGAGGATGCAGGGCCCAACAACAACTGGATGTCGCCCGCCGACGGCAAAGAGAAAGCGGGCGCGTACCTGAAGGGCGCGATGCGCGGCCGGACGATGTACGTCATCCCGTATCTGATGGGCCCCGCTGGGTCCACCATGAGCCGCGTGGGCCTGATGGTCACCGACAGCGCGTACGTGGTGGCGAGCATGCATCTGATGACGCGCGTGGGGAAAGTCGCCTTCGAGCATATGCGCAGCGACGACGACTTCGTGGCAGGCCTGCACTCCATCGGCGACCTGTCGCCCGCGCACCGGCTCATCCTGCATTTCCCCGAGGAAAAGCTCATCTGGAGCGTCGGCTCCGGGTACGGCGGCAACGCCCTGCTCGGCAAGAAGTGTCACGCGCTGCGCATCGGCTCCGCGCAGGCGCGCCAGGAAGGCTGGCTCGCCGAGCACATGCTCATCCTCGGCGTGGAAGACCCGCAGGGTCAGGTGACATACCTCGCCGCCGCCATGCCGAGCGCCTCCGGCAAGACCAACCTGGCCATGGTGGTGTCGCCGATCCCCGGCTGGCGCGTGTGGACGGTCGGCGACGACATCGCGTGGATGCACGTCGATTCAGCGGGGCAGCTGCGCGCGATCAATCCCGAGCGGGGCTTCTTCGGCGTGGCGCCGATGACCAGCCCCAAGACCAACCCGAACGCGACGGCCATGGTGCGCTCCAACACCATCTTCACCAACGTCGCGCTCACGCCCGCGGGCGAGCCATGGTGGGACGGGCTGACGCCTCAACCGCCCGAGGGGCTCATCGACTGGCAGGGTAATCCGTGGACACCGGGTACCCCCGCCGCCCAGCCCAACTCGCGGTTCACGGTCCTCGCCCAGCAATGCCCATCCATCGCCCCCAACTGGGAAGATCCGGCGGGCGTGCCGATCTCCGGCATCATCTTCGGCTCGCGCCGCTCGGGCGTGGTGCCGCTCGTCTTCGAGGCATTCAACTGGGAGCACGGAGTGTTTCTCGGCGCCTCGATGACCACGGAGACCACGGCCGCCATCACCGGCAAGGTGGGCGTCGTACGCAGCGACCCGATGGCGATGCTGCCCTTCTGCGGCTACAACATGGCCGACTACTTCGCCCACTGGCTGGCGACGGGCCCCCGCCTGGCCAAGGCGCCCAAGATCTTCCGCGTGAACTGGTTCCGCCGCGACGCCGAGGGGCGCTTCCTCTGGCCCGGCTACGGCGACAACGTCCGCGTGCTGAAGTGGATGGTGGAGCGCATCCGCGGCACCGCGGCCGCGCAGGAGACCCCCATCGGCCTGGTGCCCACACCGGCGGCGCTCGATCGCACCGGCCTGAACGTCACGGACGCCCAGCTGCGTGAAGCGTTGCGTGTGGACCCTGCCGAGTGGACCGAGTCGCTCGCCGAGCTCGAAAGGTTCAACGCCCAATTCGGCTCGCGCCTGCCGGCAGCGATCACCAGAAGCTTCGCCGACACTCGCCGTCGCCTGGCCGGCTGACGCTCGCGAACGGCAGTCGCCCTCCTTCCCGTTCGGGCGCCGCTTTGTAGCCGGCGGGAGGCCTGCCTCGCCGTCGGCTCACCGAGACCCCGGATTGCTGGCATTTCTGCCCGGAACGCGCCTTGCATCGCTTGGCTTCCAGAACGCCAGCAAGTCTCGAGGAGGGCCATGATGGAAGCCGTTGACGCCGTGGGCGGGTTTCTGATCTTCAGGCAGAGCGAAGATTTCTGCGATCCGTGCCTGGCTAACAGCCTGCGTCTGCCGACAGCAAGGGTGGTGGCGGCCGCGACCGTCCTCGGCGCGTCGGGCGGCTACCTGAGGGACCGCTGGAAGTGCTCCCGCTGCGGAGTGGAGGGCCCCGTCACCCGCGCCCTCGCCAACCGCGTGATTGGCCCCGTCCGGAGGCTTCGGGCGGCCTAGCGCGTACGGCCGGGTCCTGCGAACACCCTCCGGAACCTCGGCACGACGGCAATGGCCGTTGGCTGGCGCAGATTTCCGCCAGACGTGAGCACCACCTGGGTCCGATGTTTGGGATCGATGCGCACGATCTCCGCCGGCGAGTCGGGACCCGAATCAACAACGACGAGTTGCCCGTCTGGCTCGACCGCCACCGCTCTGGGGTTATGCAGCAAGCCACCGGAGCTTATGAGCGTCTGCACGCCGGTGGTCGGGCTGATCTCGATCACGCGGCCATCAGTGCCTTCATCACCGACCGGGTCTGCGACGATTACCTTCCCTGTGCCGTTCAGCGCCAAGCCGGTCGGGTTGAAGAGCCACCCCTCTGAGGTGATCAATTCCTGCGCGCCGGTCTTCGCGTTGACGCGAATCAGCGTGCCGTCGGGCTGCGTCTTGTAGCGGCCGTCGACCACGAGAATCAGGCCTGCCGCGTCGACCACGAGACTCGTCGGGTGATAGAAGAAGTGCCCGGAGCTCACCCGCGCCTGCGCGCCGGTCACGGGGTCGACGCGGATGATTGCGCCCGGGCCCCCGAAAGCGTCGGCGTCGGCCACGAGGAGTTGTCCACCTGGCTCGATCGCGATACCGAGCGGTTTGACGAAGAGCTGGCCTGAGGAGAGCAGCTTCTGATCGCCCGTCGTGGGATCGATGCGGACCACGCCTCCGGGACCGCCAGCCGCGCCGGGATCGATGATCACGACCGCGCCGGTCGCTTCGATCGCGATGCCCGCGGGGTGGACGAGGAAGCCACCGCAACTTACGACCTCTTGCGTACCGTTCTTTGGATCGATTCTGAAGATACTCGCGCCATCACGGGCGCCGACGTCGGCAATGATGATGTCGCCGGAGACGAGCGCCGCTCTTGTGGTGTACGACGTCGAGGCTGCCGTTCCGACAGAGGGCACGGCGCTATTGGCCAAAGATGCGCTTGACGGCGCCGACGCCGTCCTTCACGACGCGCTCCGCCTCGCCCAGCGCCGATGACGATCCGCCTCTAAGTCGAACGTGAAGCTCTGCGGTTTCGCCCTTGACCACCACGACCTGCAGCGTCTCCGCGGCGTACCGCGGATGGCTTACGCGGATGCGATAACGTCCCTCTTCGAGTGTATGGCGCGCTTTTCCGAAGTAGTTCGGTGTCACTGTCGTGATGAGCGCGTTCTGCGGGGTGAGGATCTCGACCCGAGCATCGGTGATCGCCTCCGAGGTCTTGGCCTCTTGGATGATCGCGACGACGTGCCCTTTGGTTGGTGCTGGTGTCGATATGAAAAAGCCCGGAATAGCGAGCAGCGCGCCGCCGATCGTCACGATGCCTGTCGTGACACCGATGATCGTCTGCACGCCCGACAGCGAGACATTCCAGGCTGGCAGCCGACGCCCCAGGAATGTTCGCGCCCCGGCCTGGACGGCGCCGTCGCCCGGCGCGGATGTGGCTTCGCCGTTAGTCGTCTTTGTCTCTTCGCCCATTCTTCACCTTCATCTTGTGAACATAGATCGTGTCAGCATCGATAGAGTTCGCTTCGAGTTGTTTTACGTAGATGACCGAGGCCGACACGTTGGCGGCTTCGATCTCACGAGGCCACCCATTCGTGGCGAACCGCTCGATGCGGTAGACGCGGCCGCGTACGTGCTGCGCCTTGATTTCGTTCGCATAGATCGTGTGCGCGGTTACGCGGTTGGCCTTCATCTTCTCCGCGTAAATTGTCTGCGACGGAGCTGGAGGGACGACGACGACAGCCGGACCCGGCACCGCGCAAGCCGCGGACACAAAGCCGAGCAAGGACGCCGCGGCGATCACTCGAAAACCTTGCATCGTTTGTCTCCCGCGGCAAAGCGCTGCCACACGTGGTTGGCTTCAGACGGACACGCACGAGGAGAGCAAGCCGAATGCCGAACCTTTACGGTGGAAATAGGGGGATGTACGCGACGAATCGCAGACTCTCGCCTCGCTGGCACGCATCGTCCCCGGCCTGGTGCCAACCCGGCATAGAAATGGGGGCGGTGACCGCGGCCGCGAACGATGGCGGCTAGCCACCGCGACGGCGAGCGATCTCAGTTCGTGCGCACCACCACGAGGCGGTCCGCGCCGAGAGCGCTACACCGGATACACGCCGTTGCGGCGCTGGGGGAACTCCTGCACCTTCGACTCCGCGTAGGTCAGCCGCTTGACCAATTCCGCCCGCAGCGCCGATCCCGGCACGATGTCGTCGATGAGCATCTCCGAGGCGAGCTTGTAGACGTCGACGTCCTCCGCGAACTCGTCACGCTTCTGCTTGACCCACGCGGCGCGCTCGGCCTCGGGCAGCTCCATGATCTTGTTGTAGTAGACCGCGTTCACGGCGGGCTCGGGGCCCATGATGGCGATCTGGCCCTGCGGCAGCGCGATGGTGGCGTCCGGCTCGAAGGCGGGCCCGCACATCGCGTAGAGGCCGGCACCGTAGCACTTGCGCACGATCACCGAGATCTTCGGCACCGTCGCCTGCGAGGTGGCGAAGACCATCTTGGCGCCGTGGCGGATGATGCCCTGGCGCTCGACTTTGGTTCCGACCATGAAGCCTGCGACGTCCGACAGGTACACGAGCGGGATGTTGTACGCGTTGCAGAGCCAGATGAACTTCGCCGCCTTGTCGGAGGAGTCGACCATCAGCACGCCCCCCTTCACCTTGGGCTGGTTGGCCACGATGCCCACGGTGCGGCCGTCGATGCGCGCGAGGCCGACGATGATCTCCTGCGCGAAGAGGCGCTTGACCTCGAACCATGAGCCCGCGTCGATGACGCGGTCGATCACCTCGTACATGTCGAAGTACTTGCGCTGGTCGTAGGGAACGATCTCCTCGATGGAGCGCCCGGGCTTCGGCTCCGCCGCCGCGCGCCTCGGAGTCGTCTCGCGAAACGATACTGGCATGTAGGAGAGGTAGCGCTTGGCGATCTCGATCGCCTCCTCGTCGGAGGCGGCGAGGATGTCGCCGCAGCCGGAGACGGTGCAGTGCATGCGGGCGCCGCCGAGCTCCTCGAGCGTGGTCTTCTCGCCGATCGCCATCTCCACCATGCGCGGGCTGCCCACGTAGAGCGAGGCCTTGCCGTCGACCATGATCACCAGATCGGTGAGCGCGGGCAGGTACGCCGAACCCGCGGGCGACGGGCCGAAGAGGATGCAGACCTGAGGCACGACGCCGGAGAGCTGGACTTCGTTGTAGAAGATGCGGCCGGCGTGGAAGCGGCCGGGGAAGATCTTGATCTGCTCGGAGATGCGCCCGCCCGCGGCGTCCACCAGGTAGAGCATCGGGCACTGCAGGCGCGCCGCCTTCTCCTGGATGCGCACGATCTTGAGGACGGTCTTCTCGCCCCAGGAGCCCGCCTTCACCGTGTAGTCGTTCGCCATGACGCACACGGTGCGGCCGCCCACCCGCCCCACACCCGTGACCACGCCATCGGCCGGGGTGTCGGGTTCGTTGGAGCGCGCGAACATCCAGTCTTCCTGGAACTCACTACCGGGATCGAGGAGCAGCTTCAGCCGCTCCCGCACAAACAACTTGCCTTCCGCCTTCAGCTTCTCCCGATACTTCGCATGCCCCTGCTCGATCCTCGCCCGCTCACGCTGATACTTCTCTTCGCCGGTCGCCATGCCGGTTATTGTAGCCGCCGCTGCCTAGCGGGGTTGAGGGTTGGCGTTCGCCCACACGACTATGATCAGCACGCCGTCGCCGTGACGGGGGCCGCCGATGACGGCGGGGTTGCCGCTGGCGGCGCGGATCTCGGTGGTGACTTCCGTCACGGGGCCGCGCAGCAGGCGCACGCGCATGCGCACGGTGTCACCCTGCACGGCCTCCGGCATCACCTCCAGCGTGCGGTCGCCGGGCACGGGCCAGCGCTGCAGCGAGCCGATGGGAACCTCCGCGCGGTAGCGCTCCAGCGACGTGTACTCCTTGTAACGGAAGAGCGCGCGCAGCTTGGGCATGAAGGCCTCGAGCCGCTCGTCGGAGGTCGGCGGCGCAAACTTCATCCCGGCCGGAGGGGGCGTGTCGGAGCCGAGGAGCACGCGCGCGCCGAAGCGGACCACCTGCTGCGACTCCGTCACGCCCGGGCTGAGGGCGGCGAGCAACACCAGCAGCAGCGCGAGGAGCGGGCCCAGCGCGTCCTTCAGCTTCTTGCGCGCGTTATGCAGTCGCGACATCACGGTTCCCATGGGGATGCTCAGCACCTCCGCGATCTCCCGGTAGGAGAGGCCTTCGAGGTCGCTCAGCACGACAATCTGTTTGTGGTGGGCGGGCAGGGTGTCGAGCGCGCGCATGATGCGGGCGCGCTCCTCCGTGCCCGCCGCCGCCTCGTCCGGCGCGGGCGCATCGGGCGACTGATCGACGAGCACGCGCTCCCAGTCCTCCTCCGGCACCGCCTCCGTGCCGAAGGCCCGCCCCCGTGCCGCGCGTGAGCGGGCGCGGTCGGTGGCGACGTTCATGACGATGCGGAAGAGCCACGTGTAGAACGCCGACTGGCCGCGGAAGTTCGGCAGCGCCTGGAAGGCCTTGATGAACGCGTCCTGGGCGACGTCCCATGCTTCCTCCCGATCCCGGAGCACGTTGTAGGCGAGGCGCCACACGCGCTGCCGATACTTCTCGACCAGCGGCTCGAAGGCGGCGATGTCGCCGTTGCGGCATCGCTCGACGAGGACGGCGTCGTCAGTGTCCATCCGGTGATCCGGCGCTCCGCCCGCCGGGGCCCGTCATCGCGTTAGACGCGGGGTCGGCGGATCGAATTCACGCCCGGCGGGGGGGCCGGCGCCGCCGCGCCCCGCCGTTGCGGAGCACCGGAGAGAGGAGGGCGTCGAGCCCGAGCAGGTAGCTCTGCGGGCCGAAGCCGGCGATCTGGCCGCGCGCAACGGCGGCGATCACGGAGTGGCGCCGAAACTCTTCACGCCCGTGCACGTTGGAGAGGTGGACCTCCACCACCGGCACGCCGATGCCGGCCACGGTGTCGCGCAGCGCGATCGAGTAGTGGGTGAAGGCGCCGGGGTTGATCACGACGCCGACAAAGCCCTCCTTCTGCGCCGACTGCAGCCAGTTGATCAGCTCGCCCTCGACGTTCGACTGGCGGCACTCCACTCGGATGCCGCGCGCCCGCGCGTGATCGCGAATGAGCCGGTCGATATCGGCGAGCGTCAGCCGGCCGTACACGGAAGGCTCGCGGGAGCCGAGGAGGTTGAGGTTGGGGCCGTGGAGCACGAGCGCCGCGCGGACGGGCATGGCGCCAAGGATAGCATTCCTATTTAGGCGGGGGGCGCAGAGCGCCCCCCGTGCGCTCTACTTGGGCGGGGGCCCGGAGGCCCCCCGTGCCCCCGACGCTCGGCCGCGTCCCGGGAAACCCGTGACGCGCCTCGATATCGCTGGCCGATCCTAGTGGGCGATGAACGCTGACAGGAGGTAGTCGACGAGGACGAAGAAGATGAGGCCGCCGAAGACGGTGAAGGCGAGGCCGGGGCCGCCCTCGCGGTTGACCTCGGGGATGAGGTCGGAGGCGGCGACGTAGATCGTCACTCCCGCCGAGAGCGCGAGCGCGTAGCCGATGTGCTGCTCGGCGACGAGGCTCGTGCCCAGCGCGCCCAGGATGGTGAGCACGCCGAGAGCGGCGCCCGCTCCCACCGCCGCCGCGCGCGAGTGGCCGCCCGCCAGCATGATGGACGCCACCGTGAAGCCCTCCGGCAGCTTGTGCAGGAGGACGGCGAGGAAGAGCACGGCACCCAGCGAAGGGCTCACCATGAATCCGGCGGCGATGGCGACGCCGTCGAAGAGCGTGTGCACGCCGAGGCCGGCCACCGCGAGCCACCCCGCGGACGGGCGCAGCAGCGCCTCGCCGTGGGTTTCTTCCCCGAAGTGGAAGTGCGGCGCCACCGTGTGCTCGAACAGGTGCACGCCGAAGTAACCGAGGAGGACGAAGACGAAGGCGTGGGGGACGTGCGCGCTCTCGGGAAGCATGCGCACGAAGGCGGCGGCGAGCATGAAGCCCGCGCCCCCCGCCACGAAGTAGCGCAGCGGCGCCTGGCTTCGCTTGTGCGCGGTGGTCACGATGACGGCGCCCGCGATGTCGGCGGCGGCCGCTACGGCCGCAAAAGCCAGGTATGCTAACATGCTGGCCGAGCATAGCATGGCGATCGCAGCCCCTCCCCGCCTCCTCGGCGAGATCCTGGTGCAGGAAGGCCTCACCACTCCCGACGTCATCGACCGCGCCCTCGCGCGCGCGCAGGGCACGCGCGAGCGCATCGGCGAAGCGCTGGTGGCGCTCGGCGCCGTCACCACCGACGACGTGCTGCGCGCGCTCGCGCAGCAGCAGAATCTCGCCTACGTGTCGCGCGACGAGCTGCCCTCGCCGCTGCCCATCCTCAAGAACCTCTCGCCGAAGTACCTGCGCCAGTACGCGGTGTGCCCGGTGAGCGTGGAGGGCGCGCTGCTCACGGTGGCGATGGCCGATCCCACCAATCCGATGATCGTGGACGACCTGCGGCAATTCACCGGACTCACCGTCAAGGTGGTGGTGTCGCCCGCAGAGGCGATCACGGAGGCCATCGATCGCACGTACGACGGCGTGTCCTCGCCGCTGCAGCGGATCGTGGAAGGCATCGACGACGACGGCGGCGGCGGCGAGGGCGACGAGGACGTCAACCACCTGCGCGACATGGCCTTCGAGGCGCCCGTGGTGCGGCTCGTGAACCTGCTCGTCGAGAACGCCATCACCGCCGAGGCCTCCGATATCCACATCGAGCCCTTCGAGGACACGCTGCGCATCCGCTATCGCGTGGACGGCATCCTCTACGAGCAGGAGGCGCCGCCGCGGCGGCTGCAGGCGGCGGTCACCTCGCGCATCAAGATCATGGCCGAGATGAACATCGCGGAGCGCCGGCTGCCGCAGGACGGGCGCATCCGCGTCACCCTGCACGGCGCCCGCGTCGACATCCGCGTGTCCACGATGCCGACGGTGCACGGCGAGTCCATCGTCATGCGGCTGCTGCAGCGCTCGAGCGTGTTCCTCCCTCTCGACAAGCTGGGCTTCCCCGCCCTCACTCTGAAGAAGTTCGACTCGCTCATCAAGCGGCCGCACGGCATTCTCCTCGTCACCGGTCCCACGGGCTCCGGCAAGACGACGACGCTCTACGGCGCCCTCGACAAGATCAACTCCCCCGGACGCAAGATCATCACCGTCGAGGACCCGGTGGAGTATCAGCTCAAAGGGGTCAACCAGATCGCGGTGAAGCCCAAGATCGGCCTCACCTTCGCGGCGGGGCTGCGCCACATCGTGCGGCAGGATCCCGACGTCATCCTGGTGGGAGAGATCCGAGATCTGGAGACGGCGGAGATCGCCATCCAGGCCTCGCTCACGGGCCACCTCGTGTTCTCCACGCTGCACACCAACGACGCCCCCGGCGCCATCACGCGGCTGCAAGACATGGGCGTGGAGCCCTACCTGGTGGCCTCCGTGCTGGAGGGCGTGCTCGCGCAGCGGCTCGTGCGCCGTATCTGCGCGGCGTGCCGGACGCCGGACGTGCCGTCCACGGCCGACCTGGAAGCGCTCGGCATCCATGCCGCCGCCGACACGCCGCTCTTCCGTGGCAAGGGCTGCGACGACTGCCGCGGCACGGGCTACCGCGGCCGCATGGGCATCTACGAGCTCTTTCCCATCACGGAGGACGCGCGCAGCCTGATCTTGCGGCGAGCGCCCTCGCGCGACATCCGCCGCTACGCCATCGACAACGGCATGGTCACGCTGCGCATGGACGGCTGGCGGCGCGCGTGCGAGGGGATGACGACGGTCGAGGAAGTCCTGCGCGTGACCTCGGAAGACGCCTGAGCGCATGCCTGTCTTCGTATATCGCGCTGCGGACCGGCGCGGACAGACGGTGGATGGGGTCATGGAGGCGGCCGACGCGAAGGCGGTGGTGGAACGGCTGCACAAGGAAGCGTACTTCCCCATCAAGGTGGTGGTGCAGGGCGACCGCGCCGCGCTCTTCTCCTTCGGCGGCGGGTCGTCGCGGGTTCGCGGGCGTGACCTTCTCGCCATGACGCAGCAGCTCGCCACCCTCTTCGAGGCGGGGTTGCCGCTCGACCGCGCCCTCGCCATCCTCGAAGAGCTGGCGCCGAGCGCGCGCGTGAAGACGATCGTGGGCGACCTCCTGCGCTCCGTGCGCGGCGGCACCTCGCTCAGCGAGGCGCTCGCCAAGCACCACCCGCGCCCCTTCTCGCGGCTGTACATCAACATGGTGCGCGCGGGGGAAAAGGGCGGCGTGCTGGAGGTATCGCTGCGCCGGCTCGCGGAGTTCCTCGAGGCCCGCGCCGCCTTCAACGACGCCGTGGTCTCCGCCCTTGCCTATCCGCTCGTCATCACCACCGTAGGCGCCGGCGCCATCGTGTTCCTCATGACCTTCGTCATCCCGCGCTTCGCGACCATCTTCGAGGACCTCGGTCAGGCCATCCCGCTCCCCACGCAGATCCTCCTCTCCACGAGCGCGGTCATGCAGAGCTACTGGTGGGTGGGCGTGCTGCTGGCGGCCGCGGGCGTGCTCGCGTGGCGCATCTGGACGGGCAACCCGCACGGGCGCCTGCAGTGGGATCAGATGGTGCTGCGCCTGCCGCTGGCAGGGCCGTTGACCATGAAGGTCGAGACCGCCCGCTTCACGCGCACGCTCGGCACCATGCTGAAGTCCGGGGTGCCGGTACTCGGCGCCCTCGCCGTGGTGGGCGACATGATGTCGAACCTGGCGGTGGGCGGCTCCGTGTCGCGCCTGGCGGACGGGGTCAAGCGCGGCGGCACCATCGCCGCCGGGATGCAGGAGCAGGGAACATTCCCCGCGCTCGCGATGCACATGGTGCGCGTGGGCGAGGAAACCGGACGGCTGGAGGAAATGTTATTGAAAGTGGCCG
>JBKKCN010000034.1:0-3436 GCA_046712525.1 Candidatus Rokuibacteriota bacterium | reverse complement strand
GCTCGATGCGGCGGCGCTCGACGGACAGGGGCCGGAACCAGCCGGCAGTCCGCATTTCTGCGAGACCTGCGGAACCAGCCGTCCGCTGCGGATGTTCATATTCCCAAGAAGCGAGCTCAATCGCGTCACCGCGTCCCGGTTCAACCGCGTGGTCCTCGCGACGTGGGACGGGGGGCTAGCGGCGCAATCGATCGAGGCGCCATCGGCCACCGGTGACGCCACCGCCGTGTACGAATTCACCTCGTCGCTCGAGCTGGTGAGCTCCCGGTTCAACGAGCGCTACTGGGAACTGCACGGCGCCCTGGAAGCCGAAGGACGACTCACGCATTCCCGCGAGCAGTGTCCCGACCGCGACGGTCCACGGCAGTTTCAGGTATGGAAACAAGCAACGGGATGGCGGCACGTGCAGATCCGATGAAGGCCGGTGGACGGGAGATGTGGGACCGGCCGAACCTTTATCGAGTCCGCAGGAGCGTTGGGGGCTGCCGTACTTCCGGCGGGTGCGCTGGGAATGCGAGTAATTGATTAGCGGAAGCGGCGAGCGCCCGCGGCGGCAGGCGAGGGCGCCACGATCGCACCCAGGAAGGCCGCGTTCGACGGGGTCTTGCTGAGCTTGTCGAAGAGGAACTGCGCGGCCTCGACGCCCGAGAGATCGGCCAGCGCGCGGCGCAACAGGTGGCGCTTGGCCAGCTCTTCCGGCGAGCAGAGCAGCTCCTCGCGGCGCGTGCCCGACTTCAGCACGTCGATGGCCGGGAAGATCCGGCGATCGGCGATCGAGCGGTCGAGGATCACCTCCATGTTCCCGGTGCCCTTGAACTCCTGGAAGATCACCTCGTCCATGCGGCTGCCCGTGTCGATCAGCGCCGTGGCCAGGATCGTCAGGCTGCCGCTGCCTTCGCAGTTGCGGGCCGCGCCGAAGAACTGACGCGGGAACTGCAGCGCTCGGTTGTCGACGCCGCCCGACATGGTGCGCCCGCCGGGGCCCATCTCGCGGTGGCTGGCGCGGCCGAGCCGGGTCAGCGAGTCGAGCAGGATCACCACGTGCCGTTTCGCCTCGACCAGCCGCTTGGCGCGCTCCATCGCGAGGCGGGCCAGGCGTATGTGCGAGTCGGCGGCGGAGTCGGAGGAGCTGGCCAGCACCTCGGCCTTCACCGCGCGGCGGAAATGCGTAACCTCCTCGGGCCGCTCGTCGATCAGCAGCAGGATCAGGTGCGTCTCGGGGTGGTGCTCGGCGATCGAGACGCCCAGGTGCTCGAGCAGCGTGGTCTTGCCCGCCTTGGGGGGAGACACGATCAGGCCGCGCTGGCCGCGGCCGATCGGAGCGATCAGGTCGATCACGCGCAGCGTGATCTCCGAGCCTTCGCCGGAAAGCTTGAAGGGCTCGTTCGGGTTGATCGAGACCAGATCCTGGAAATGCGGCAGGACCTTGAACTCGTCGGGGGTCATCCCCCCGATCGTCTGGACTTCAACGAGTGTGCGGCGTCCGTTGCCACCATCGCGCGCAAGGCCTTCCACCTCCGCTCCGTCGCGCAGACCGTAATCACGTGCGACCTGCGGCGGGATCATGACGTCATCCCGCATCGGGAGGTAGTTTTGTGAAACCTGCCTCAAGAACCCGCCGACGCCGTCGCTGACCTCCGCGATGCCTGAAGCTGGCGTCGTCGGGCCAGTCGTCGGGATCGGGACTTGTCGGGGGTCCCTCGGCCCTCGCGGCCCCTGAAACGTCTGCGGCGGGCCACCGGGCCGGTCGTGTCGATGGTGACGATGTCGCCGCCTCCGCGAGCCCTGCCTCAAAGCAGGCCCGCTTCGCGCGGAACGGTCATCGTCTCCTCCAAGAGGGACTATACCACGCACTTCGCCGGGTCCTGTCAAGTCGAAGAAGCGAGACTCCTCGTCGGCGCAGGCTTGATGAGGTCGAGCCTCGCTTCTTCGCTCGAGCTAGGGCCGCTCTCCTGGCAGCAGCGGCCGCAGCGTGACCACGAAGCGCCGCGGGCCGGCGCAAACGGATGCCGCGTGGACGCCGTGGGGCCAATCGGTGGCGGACGCGGCGGGCACGACGCGCCCGGCGCCGATCTCCGAAGGGGGGAGGCCGAAGCTCCAGGGGCGGCAGCCGCCGGGCAGGCTGCCCTCTCGGGCAACCAGCAGGAAGGACTCGGGCCGGATGAAGCGCAGCGACGGGTGGTCGAAGTCCTCCAGGTCCTGGAGCAGGGAGGCGAGCGGCTGGAGCGCCGGCGCGGCGCGCTGCGGCTCCCCCGTCGCCACGATCTCGAGCGGGCTCTTGCCGAGGAGCTGCAAGCGGTAGCGGCTGCCGCCGGCGCCGAAGCCGACCTGCGACCCGAGGCCCTGCAGCTTGCGAATCCGCGCCACGCGCGCCTCGAGCGCCTTCAGCTCCGCGGCATCCAGCTTCCCGCCCGCGATCTGGCGCGAGCCCCCGACGAAGAACTGGCCTTTTTCGAGCAGCACGAAGCGCGGCGGAGCCGCCTCGGGATAGCGCCCCGGCGAGGCCGGCTGCAGCACCTCGAGCACGAGCTGGGCGCCGGGGACTTCCGCGTGGGCCACAAGGGAGGACGCCGCGCTGAGCGCGAGCCACAGGGCGCGTCGCATCGAAGAGTGAAGCTTACACTCGCGCCATGAGGCCGGCGATCTTTGCCGCGGCGGCGCTGTTCCTGGCGCTCGCGACTTGGAGCACGTTCGCCCGTTCCGAGGAGCGCGAGCGGCTGGCGGAGCGTTACTTCACCCGCGAGCAGATCGCCCGCGGCCAGCGATTCGCCTTCGAACGCCGCCTGCTGTATTGGTCCTGGCAGGCGGCGCAGCTTTCGCTGCTCGGCTTCCTCGCACTCTCGAGCACGGGCGCGAGGCTCTTGGCGCGCTGCGAGGCGTAGCCTTCTTCCCGCTGGTGGCTGGCGACTCTGCTCCTCGGCGCGGCGCTGTTCCTCGCCCAGAAGCTGATCGCGCTGCCGTGGAGCGTCTACGGCGGGCTCTACCACTTGCGCGCCTGGGGCCTCACGGACCGCTCGTTCGTCTCCTGGTTCCAGGATTACCTGAAGGCGCTCGCGGTCTCCGGCGTCGTCGGCGCCTTGCTGCTGGTCGGCTTCTACGGCCTGATCCGCTTCTCGCCGCGCTGGTGGTGGCTGCTGGCCGGCCTCGGCAGCGCGCTCGTCGCGGCGTTCTTCGCGTTCCTGGCGCCGGTGCTGATCGCGCCTCTCTTCAATGCCTTCGTGCCGCTCCGAAGCACGCAGTATTCCGCGTGGCAGCCACGCATCGAGGCATTGGCGGCGAAGGCGGGCCTGCCGGTGAAGGACGTGCTCGTGATGGACGCCTCGCGCCAGGGCCGCCACACCAACGCGTATTTCACCGGCTTCTTCGGCACGCGCCGGATCGTGCTTTACGACACGCTGCTGAAGAGCCACAGTGAAGACGAGACGCTGTCGATCCT
>JBKKCN010000033.1:0-3101 GCA_046712525.1 Candidatus Rokuibacteriota bacterium | reverse complement strand
AAGTGCTGCGCACGGGCGTGTCTGCGCTGTCGGCGTTCGATCCTGACGCGGCCGACTATTCGCGGGATTCGACGCTGCGCATGGCGATCCGCCTCACCGCGCAGATGCCGACGCTGGTGGCGGCGTGGGAGCGCATGCGCCGGGGCAAGGCGGTGGTCGCGCCCAACCCGAAGCTCAGCCTGGCGGCGAACTTCCTGTACATGATGAGCGGCAAGAAGCCGACGGAGCTGGCGAGCCGGACCTTCGACGTCGCGCTCATCCTGCACGCCGACCACGAGTTCAACGCCTCCACCTTCGCGGCGCGGGTGACGGCGGCCACGCTCTCCGACCTGCACTCCGCCATCACCTCCGCCATCGGCGCCCTCAAGGGCCCGCTGCACGGCGGCGCCAACGAGCAGGTCATGCTGATGGTGGAGCAGGTCAAGGACCCCGTGAAGGCCGAGGCGTGGATCAAGAAGGCGATCGCGGACAAGGCGCGCGTGATGGGCTTCGGCCACCGCGTCTACCGGGTGGAGGATCCGCGCGCCAAGCACCTGCGCCGCCTCGCGAGCGAGCTGGGGCAGCAGGTGGGCGACGACAGCAAGGTGCGCATCCTCAACACGTTCGCGAAGGTGATGACCGAGGACAAGCACATCTACCCCAACGTCGACCTCTTCTCCGGCGCCGCGTATGCCGCCATGAACATCCCCACCGACCAGTTCACGCCGATCTTCGCCATCAGCCGGGTGGCAGGGTGGGCGGCGCACGTGCTGGAGCAGCACGGTAACAACCGCCTCATCCGCCCGCGGGCCGAATATACCGGTGCGACGCGGGCTAAATACGTTCCGCTGTCCCAACGGTAAACGGCGGTCGCTGAAAACGGCGCATCTGCGTCGTTGGCTCCTCGCTCCTCCCTGCGGCGTAGGCGGTCTACGCCTCAGTCGTCGACTCGTCGCCGCCTAGCATCTGCACCGTTTTGAGCGACCGGGAATGGTGAGTACCAATCCATGAGCGCACTGAAGATCGGCATCGTGGGTGTGCGGTTTGCGGCTGATCTGCATGCGGTCAACTACCGGCCGCTTCGTCCTTCGCGGGCGGAGCTGACGGCGGTGTGCTCGCGGACCCGTCCTGAGGCCGAGAAGTTTGCGGCGCATCACTCCATCCCGAAGGTGTTCAAGGACTACCGTCAGCTCGTCGAGTGTGCGGATGTCGATGTCGTCGATATCTGCTCGACGACGGATTCGCATCATGAGATCGCGGTGGCGGCGGCGCGGGCGGGCAAGCACGTGATCGTGGAGAAGCCGCTCACCGGGTGGTTCGGGGACGGGGGCGAGGCGCGGGAGCGGATGCTGGAGGGCGCGCTGCGCCATGCGGACGCGGTGCTGGAGGCGGTGAGCAAGGCGGGCGTCACCCTGTGCTACGCGGAGGACTTCGTGTACGCGCCGCCGCTGGCCAAGCTGCGGCGGCTCGTGGACGCGAGCGGCGGCGCCATCATCGAGCTTCGCGCCGAGGAGAGCCACTCGGGCTCGCACGCCGCGTATGCGCGCCGATGGGCCACGGCGGGAGGCGGCGCGCTCCTGCGCATGGGCTCGCACCCCGTGGGCGCCGTGCTGCATCTCAAGCACCATGAAGGCCTGCGCCGCCACGGCCGGCCCATCCGCGCGCGCTCCGTCTTCGCCGACGTCGCGCAGCTGATGACGCTGCCCGCCGTCGCCGGCCAGCCGCGGTACATCACCTCGAAGGCGGAGGACGTGGAGGACTGGTCGGTGGCGGTCATCACGTTCGAGGACGGCACCAAGGCCACCGTGCACTCCAACGACACCACGCTCGGCGGCGTGCGCAACACCGTCACCGCCTATCTCACGAACGCCGTCATCCAGGCCAACATCAATCCCAACACGGCGGTCACCGCGTATGCGCCGGAGGCAGCCGTGTGGGGCGAGGAATACATCACGGAGAAGGTGGAGACGAAGGCGGGCTGGCAGTTTCCGAGCCCCGATGAAGACTGGATGCGCGGCTACCCTCAGGAGTTGGAGGACTTCGTCGACGCCATCCGCGACGGGCGTCCGCCGCTGTCGGGAGCCTTGCTCGCGCGCGAGGTGGTGGAGGTGATCTACGCCGGCTATCTGTCCGCCGCGAGTGGACGCCGCGTGGAGCTGTCGCGCGGATGATCCCCTTCACGAAAGGCCACGGCCTCGGCAACGACTACCTCGTGATGAACGGGGCGGATCTGGCGCATCCGCTCACGGCGCCCGCCATCGTGCGCCTCTGCGACCGCAACTGGGGCATTGGCTCCGACGGCATCTTGCTGATGGTGCCGAGCGCGCGCGCAGACTTCGGCCTGCGCATCTTCAATCCCGACGCCAGCGAAGCGGAGAAGTCGGGCAACGGCCTGCGCATCTTCGCCAAGTACCTCTGGGACCACGGCCACGCCAAGGGACGCGAGCGCTTCACCGTGGACACCAAGGGCGGCGTGGTCGAATGCGTATGCCGGCTCGAGCACGGGCACGTCAAGGCCGTCGTCGTCGAGATGGGCGCCGCCACCTTCAGAGCGCCGGACATCCCGATGAACGGCCCCGATCGCGACGTGGTCGCGGTGCCGTTGCAGCTCGGCGACGGCACCACCGTGACCGCCACCGCGGTGTCGGTGGGCAACCCGCATTGCGTCGTGTTCGTCGACCGCCTCGACGAGGCGGCGTGCCGGCGGCTCGGCCCGCTCATCGAGCGGCACCCCGCCTTCCCGCAGCGTACCAACGTCCAGTTCGCGCTCGCCGCGTCGCGGAGCACGGTGGACATCCTGATCTGGGAGCGCGGCGCGGGCTACACGCTGGCGTCGGGCTCGTCGTCCTGTGGCGCGGCGGCGGCCGCCGTGCGCAACGGGCTGTGCGATCACGGCCGGGTCACGGTGCGCATGCCGGGCGGAGAGCTCGCCGTCGACGTGCGGCCCGACTGGTCCCTGCGCCTGGAGGGGCCCGTCGAGGAGGTCTACAGCGGTCGCCTCGCCGCCGAGTTCGTCGACGCCCACCTGAGGGCGTGATCGCGTTCCGCCGCCTCTGTGTGTTCGCCGGGTCGTCGGTGGGCGGGCGACCGGAGTATGCGCAGGCAGCGCGCGCCCTCGGCGC
>JBKKCN010000032.1:0-5183 GCA_046712525.1 Candidatus Rokuibacteriota bacterium | reverse complement strand
GCGAGGTAGCCGAGGAGCCGGTGCTCCATTCCCGCATGGGCGCCGGGAACGCCTTCCGGCGACTCGAGACGGGCGAAATGCACGGTCACGGTCGGCGGCGCCATCCGGTAGAATTCCGGCTCCACCGTCGGGTTGCCGGCGGGTACGAGAACGCCGATGCGCGGGATCCTGGTCATGGGTCGTTCGCCCTCCGGGCAGCAGTGTGCCGTAAGATGTGGGCCCTGCGAAGGGGAGGTGCTTGATGAGACTCAAGGGGAAGGTCGCCATCGTCACGGGCGGGGCGAGCGGGATGGGACGGAGCGAGGCCACGATCTTCGCGCGGGAAGGCGCGCGCGTCCTCGTGGCCGACATCCTCGAGAAGGAAGGCCAGGAGGTCGCCAAGTCCATCGGCGACGCGGCGCGGTTCATGAAGCTCGACGTTACGAGCGAGCCCGACTGGCAGGCGCTGGTGGCGACGGCGGAGCGTGAGTTCGGCAAGCTCGACATCCTCGTCAACAACGCGGGGATCAGCGGCACCTACACCTCCGATCTCGCGAGCACGGAAGCGTGGGATCGCGTCATGGACATCAACGCCAAGGGCACCTTCCTCGGCATGAAGCACGCCGTGCCCGCCATGAAGCGCGCGGGCGGGGGCGCCATCGTCAACATCTCCTCCATCTCCGGGTTCGCGGGTCAGCTCGGCGTGCACATGGCGTACAACGCCTCGAAGGGTGCGGTGCGGATCATGACGAAGGCGGGCGCCGTGCAGTGGGCGCGCGACAACATCCGCGTGAACTCCGTGCATCCCGGATTCATGCCTCCCATGCGCACGTCGGTCGGCTCCGCGAAGCCGGAGTGGCGCGAGAAGGTCCTCGCCACCGTGCCCATGCGGCGCGAAGGCAAGGTGGAGGAGGTCGCACACGCCGTGCTGTTCCTGGCCTCCGACGAAGCCTCGTACATCACCGGCACCGAGCTGGTGGTGGACGGCGGGTTCCTGGCCGTGTGATGCGGCACGTCGGGCTCTTCCTCGAGGAGCTGCGCGAGGGCGCCACCGACGGTGACTTCTTCCACGAGCTGCTGCAGACGGTGGATGCCGCGGAGGCGTGGGGTCTCGACGGCATCTGGCTCGGCGAGATCCACTTCCTGCCCGCGCGCTCGATCCTCTGCTCGCCGCTCGTCGTGGCGGCCGCCATCGCCTCCCGCACGCGGCGCATGTGCGTGGGCACCGCCGTGCACGTGATCCCCCTCCGCAACCCGCTCGGCGTCGCCGAAGACGTGGCGACGCTCGACCATCTGAGCGGCGGGCGCTTCGAGTTCGGCATCGGCCGCAGCGGATCGCCGCGCTCCTACAACGCGCTCGGCATCCCGTACGAGGAGAGCCAGGGGCGCCTTCTCGAGGGGCTCGAGGTGATGCGCGAGGCGTGGAAGGGCAAGCCGTTCAGCTTTCACGGCCAGTACTACCACGTTGACAACGCGGTCATCGGGCCGCGTCCGCTCCAGCAGCCGCATCCACCGGTGCGCATCGCCGCCCTGAATCCCGCCTCCTTCACGCGTGCCGCTGAGCTCGGTCTGCACATCTTCGTCGGCCTTCGGGGCACCGACATCTCCGTGCTGCGCGGGTACATCGAGAGCTACCAGGCGGCGTGGAGCGCCGCCGGCCACCGCGGAAAGGGCAGCGTCTACCTGCGCATTCCCCTGTACGCGGCGGCGACCGACGCGGCGGCGGTCGACGAATCACGGGAGTCCATCATGTATTACTTCCGGCGGCAGTCGGAGCTCGCACGGGCGGGGACGGGCAGCGGGACCACGACGACCGGTGAGCGCCTCGCGCAGGCCGAGCAGCTCGCGGTGCTGTCGCACGAGCACATCCTGCGCGAGCGCGTGGTGGTCGGGCGCGCTGACACGCTCGTGAGGCGTCTGCGGCAGCTTCGCGCTGACCTGCACCTCGACGGCGTCATCGTGGAGCCGAACCCCGGCGGCATGATCCCGATCGACAACATGATGCGCAGCCTCCGCATCCTCGCCGAGGACATCGCGCCCGCGCTCCGTGACGGTCCAACTTAAGGGAGTGACCCATGGCTGACGATGACCTTCTCCGGTTGCCTCTGTACTGCCCCCTGATCGTCAACGGTGAAGAGGGCAAGGCCTCGAGCGGCAGACAGTTCAAGCGAGAGAACCCGGCGGATATCCGCCAGGTTGCCACCATCGCCGAGCAAGGGACGCTGGAGGACGCTCGCGCCGCCATCGACGCCGCCCGCGTCGCGTTCGACAGCAATGTCGGCAACTGGATCTACAACTACAAGCTCAGGGAGCAGGCGCTGTTTCGCACGGCTCGTCTGATTCGCGACAACGCCGAGCGTCTGGCCCGGGTGGTGAGCCTCGAAGTGGGAATGCCGATGCGGCAGGCGGTGCCCCACGTCATCGCCGCCGCCGACATCTTCGATTTTTACGGCGGGCTCGCGGGCAAGCTGTATGGCGAGAGCTTCACCCTGCCCAGCGGCTCCATGATCAACCTCGTCAAGGAGCCCGTCGGTGTGGTGGGTATGATCACCCCCTGGAACTTCCCGTTGACGCAGACCGCTCGCAAGGTGGCCCCCGCCGTGGCGGCGGGCTGCACCATCGTGATCAAGCCGGCGAGCTATACCCCGGCCGCCACCTACGAGCTCGTCAAGCTGATGCACCAGACGGGCCTGCCGAAGGGTGTGCTCAACCTGGTCCCGGGACCAGGCAACGTCGTCGGCTCGGAGATCATTACCAACAGGAAGGTCGACAAGATCTCCTTCACCGGAGAAACCAGCACCGGCAAGATGATCGGCGCCCAGGCGGGGATGGAAGTGAAGCGGGTGAGCCTGGAGCTGGGTGGCAAAGCCCCGTACGTGATCTTCGACGATGCGGATGTGGAGGCGGCCGCCCGCGCCGCCATCTTCGGGATGTTCCGCAACGCGGGCCAGGCCTGTGGCGCGACGACGCGGCTGCTCGTCCAGGAGAGTATTCACGACCGCTTCCTGGGCCGAGTGGTGGAGTTGACCCGGAAGATCGAGGTCGGACATCCCTCCCGACAGTCCACTGACATGGGGCCGCTGATCTCCAGCAATCAGGAGCGGGTGGTCCAGGACTACATCAAGATCGGACTCGACGCGGGATTCGATCTGGTCACCGGCGGCCACAAGCTCTCCGGCGAGGGCTACGACCACGGCTACTACGTGGAACCCACCATCTTCGATCGCGTGGACAACGCGTCCAAGCTCGCCCAGGAGGAAATCTTTGGCCCGGTGGTGGCCGTGATTACCTTCAGGGATGAAGCAGAAGCGGTTGAGCTCGCGAACGCCGTGGATTTCGGGCTGGTGGCCGGGGTGTGGAGCGCGGACTACCCACGCGCCATGCGCGTGGCGCGCCGCATTCGCGCGGGAACGATCTGGATCTGGGACAACTACGCCCAGCCCGTGGAGGGCATCTGGGGCGGGTACAAGCAGAGCGGCATGGGGCGAGAGCTCGGCTACCACGGGCTGAACGACTTTCTCGAGGTGAAACAGATCTTCACCGATGGCACCGGCCTCGCGATGAAGCCGCCCTACGGTCAGGTGATCAAGGACTGAGAGGAACCCTTCCGTGATCAGAGCCGCGGTAGTGGGGGTCGGCCGCTGGGGACAGAACCTCGTAGAGTGCACGCAGGGCAAGAGCGACAAGATCCGCTTCACCACCGGCGTCGCGCGCACACCGGAGCGCGCGGCGTCGTTTGCCTCGCGGTACGGCCTCACGCTCGTGAACGACTACGCGAAGGCACTCGCCGACTCGAGCATCGACGCCGTCGTGCTCGCGACGCCGCACACGCAACATGCCGAACAGGTGATCGCGGCGGCGCGCGCCGGCAAGCACGTCTTCACCGACAAGCCCTTCGCGCTCACGAAGGCGAGCGCCGTCGCGGCGGCGAAGGCGTGCGCGGACGCCAGGCGTGTGCTGGCGGTGGGATTCAACTGGCGGTACCAGCCGGCGCTGCAGGACATCAGGCGCATGCTGCAGGAGGGCCGGCTCGGTCGGCTGCTCCACATCGAAGGCAACTTCAACGGGCCGAGCGTGTATCGCTTTCCGAAGGAGCACTGGCGTCAGCAGGCGCAGGAAGGTCCCGCCGGTGGCATGACGGGGCGCGGCGTTCACGTCGTCGACGCGATGCTCTATCTCGCGGGCCGGATCGCTTCCGTGTTCGCGCAGAGCGATCGGCTCACACTGGACTACGGTCTCGACGACACGACGTCGATGCTGTTCAAGTTCGACAACGGCGCCAGCGGGTATCTGGGGACGTTCATCGCCACCGCAGAGTGCTGGCGTCTGCAGGTGTTCGGGTCGAAGGGCTGGGCCCAGGTGGGGTCGATCCCGCATCTGCACACGTGGTCCTTGACGACGTGCATGGTCAACGCGCAACCGACGGTGATCGACTACCCGCAGGCAAGCAGTGAGCGCGCCGAGCTGGAGGGATTCGCCGATGCGATCGACGGACGCGCGGCCTACGCATGCCCGCCGGACGACGCGGTGCACGGCGTGGCGGTGCTCGAGGCCATCATCAAGTCCGCGCACTCCGGGCAGCGCGAAACGATCGGTTGATCGCGTCGGCGCGGATTATTCACGAGCGGCGGGGATTGGCTTCGGGGTGCGAGCACCACGTGGATGGTGGCCGCATCGGACCGAGGCCGGCTGGGCTCCATCAACACGCCTTGTCCGGTTCAAGTTGGGAGGGAAACGGGTGCCTGCACCCCGAAGCCAATCCCCGCCGCTCGTGAATAATCCGGGTCACCGGAGGCCCACGATCGGGGCCAGCGCCTCTACTTGTTCTGCGTGGCGGGAGACGGGGTTGAGGAGGAGGTGGTTGGCTCCCATGGCGACCAGCTTTTCCAGCTGCTCCCGAACCTGCTCGGGTGTGCCGTGGACGCCTGAGGCGTCGGTTCCGTCGGGGTTGTGATAGACGAGGCTGAACCAGCGGTGGAGTTCGGCTCGAGCGACGTCGGGGCGGTCGTGGACCGAGAGAAAGACTCGCTTGGAGATGGGGAAGGTGGCAGGGTCGCGGCCGGCTTTCTCCAGCGCGGCTTTCAGGATGGGAACGCTCCGTGAGAAGACGGCTGCGCTCGAGCCGCCGGAGCCCATCCACCCGTCGCCGAGGGTGGCGGCGCGACGGACCGCATCGGGATGGTCACCGCCCATCCAGATGGGTG
>JBKKCN010000031.1:0-2663 GCA_046712525.1 Candidatus Rokuibacteriota bacterium | reverse complement strand
TAGGCGAGGGGAATGAAGGTGAGAAATCCGCCCGAGGCGTCCTGCTGCTCGCGCAGGCGCAGCAGGTGATCGACGCGCTCGGCGAGCGTCTCCACGTGGCCGTAGAGCATGGTGGCGTTGGTCTTGATGCCGAGAGAGTGGGCGATGCCGTGGATCTCGCACCAGCGCTCGGGATCCGCCTTGCCGGTGTACTTGAGCAGCCTGGCCAGCCGCGATGAAAAGATCTCGGCGCCGCCGCCGGGCATCGACTGCAGGCCCGCCGCCTTCAGCCGCGCCAGCGACTCCTTGGGCTCGATCTTCCAGCGCCGCCAGAAGTAATCGATCTCCGCCGCCGTGAACGCCTTGATCTGCACCTCGGGGCGCGCCGCCGCGATGGCCGCGATGATCCTTTCGAAGTACTCGAAGGGCCAGTCGGGGTGATGGCCGCCGACGATGTGCACCTCGCGCGTCTCACCCTTCACCATGCCCACCATGTCCTCGATGGTGTGCTCGAAGGCGCCCGCCTCGCCCTTCTTGCGCGCGAAATCGCAGAAGGAGCAGGACAGCACGCACACGTTGGTGGGCGTGATGTGCCGGTTGATGACGAAGTAGACACGCTCGCCCTCACGCCGGCTCTTGACGGCGTTGGCCATGTGGCCCACGCCGAGCAGGTCGTCGCTCTCGAAGAGGGTGAGGCCGTCCTCACGGCTGAGCCGGCGACCCTCGGTCACCTTGGCCCAGATGGGCTGCAGACGCGTATCGGCGAAGTGCACACTGTCCTCCTGTTGCCGGTCAGACCGACCGGTCGGTCTGACTGTAACTGCGCGTCGCGATACGTGTCAATAAAATGGACTTCTCGTGCCTCGGCGGGCTATGTATCGAGCATGTGGACCCGTCCGGCAGCGATTGCGACCGTCCTCATTCTCCTGTCCGGAGGCTCAGCCCACGCCGCTCGAGGTGACGACCGCGCGTGTGATCAGGCGATCGCCCTCGCGGAAGCCCGGCGCAACACCATCCGCACGGAAGTCAGCCGCCAGCAACAACCCTACTCCTACGAGGCGGCCGGTCTGCGCATCATCGACGACCTTCTCAAGAACGCCGGCCGCTGGCGCGACCGCCGCGACTGGCGCAGCTGCGTGTGGTACGCGGAAGAAGCCTGGAACTTCGGCCGCCCCGATCGGCCCGCGCCTCCGCTGCAGAGTAATTAGTCGGATGGGGGGCCTCGAAGGGCGCCCCAGGTGCTCGGCGGCCTCGCGGTTGCAATCGTGATGCGGCATGAAAAAGCAGGAGCAGCCGAAACCGCCGTTTCCCAAACAGTCGCAGCCCAAGCCTGGAATCGAGTCGCGGATGGATCCGCAGCCGGAGTACCAGGCGCCGCTTTATCGTGGCTCGGACAAGCTCGCCGGCAAGGTTGCTCTCGTCACGGACGGCGATTCGGGCATCGGCCGGGCGGTGGCCGTGCTCTTCGCGCGTGAGGGCGCTGACGTCGCCATCGTCTATCTGCCCGTCGAGCAGCCGGATGCGGAGCAGACGCGAGAGGCCATCAAGGCAGAGGGCCGGCGAGCGCTGCTGCTGCCCGGCGACGTCACGCAGTCGGCGTTCTGCCGCGAGTCGGTGGAGCGGACCGTGCGTGAGTTCGGTCATCTGAACCTGCTCGTCAACAACGCCGCCTTCCAGCAGCACCAGAAGGCGATCGAGGACGTCTCCGAAGAGCAGTGGGACCACACATTCAAGACGAACATCTACGGTTACTTCTACATGACCAAGGCCGCCGTGCCCCACATGGAGGCGGGCGATGCCATCATCAACTGCGGCTCCATCACGGGCTTGCGTGGCAGCAAGGAGCTGCTCGACTACTCCGCCACCAAAGGCGCCATTCACGCCTTCACGAAGTCACTTGCCCTCAACCTCGTGGAGCGCGGTATCCGCGTCAACTGCGTGTCCCCCGGCCCCGTGTGGACGCCCCTCAATGCCTCCGACAAGCCGCCGGACAAGGTGGCGACCTTCGGTCAGAAAGTCCCGATGAAGCGTCCTGCGCAGCCGGAGGAGATCGCGCCCGCGTTCGTGTTCTTCGCCTCCGAGGCGGACTCGAGCTACGTGACGGGCGAGATCCTCACGCTCCTCGGCGGCGAGATGAAAGCGGCCTGAGCTCGGGGCGATCAGGCAGCGCCCGCGCGGGTTTGGCCCCGCCGACCGTGTGCTATCCTACGCGGACATGACGGGCCCGCCGCGGCGGTACTTCGACGAGATCGAGGTCGGAGAAGAGTACGAATCACCAGGACGCACGGTCACCGAGACCGACATCGTGATCTTCGCGGGCCTCTCCGGCGACTACAACATCCTTCACACCGACGCAGAGTTCATGAAGCAGTCGATCTTCGGCGAGCGCATCGCGCACGGGCTCCTCGGCCTCTCGATCCAGGCCGGTCTCTTCACGCGCGCCGCGCTGCCCTACGCCACCATCGCCTTCACCGGCCTGCGCTGGAAGTTCAAGGGGCCCATCAAGATCGGCGACACCATCCGCGTGCACGCACGCGTGTCCGTCAAGAAGGAGACGTCGAAGCCCGACCGCGGCGTCGTCACCTTGGAGCGCCGCGTGCTCAATCAGCGCGGCGAAGTGGTCCAGGAGGGCGAGACCGACCTGATGGTCGAGCGCCGCCCATGAAGGAGGCCGAGAAGACCTA
>JBKKCN010000030.1:0-5855 GCA_046712525.1 Candidatus Rokuibacteriota bacterium | reverse complement strand
CCGCACGGTGATCTCGATGTCTTGGCCCAGCTCAGTCAAGAACTCCATCAAGCGCTCCACCGAAAACATTCCTGACCGATTTCGCATCAGCGCTGAAACGTGGGGCTGTTTGATGCCGAGAATCTCCCCCGCCTTCGCCTGGGTGAGGCCGCGGTCTTTGATGATCTTGTAGATCTGCAGCGTCAGGCGCGCTTTAAGCAGCTCTTGCTCGGCATGCGGCAGGTCGAGATCGGCGAAGACATTGCTACTCCCCTCCTCTGCCCGAATCCTCTTGGCCTTCGTCATCGTCAGTTCTGCCTTTCCTTGTGGTGCCGATCGGCTGCGGCGAGGCGCTGCCGGATCAGCTCGATGTCTTTCTGCGGCGTCGCTGTTCCCTTCTTCGACTTCTTTTGGAAGGCGTGAAGGACGTAAACCTTGCCGATAAATTGAACGGTGTAAACCGCACGGTACGTGTTCTTGTCGTGTCGGTCGACGAGCTCCATCACTTTTGCCCCGCCGAAGCCCTTCAACGGTTTGGCAGCCGGATCGGTTTCGCCCCGCTGCGCCGTGTAGAGCGCTTGGCCGATGTCCCGCCGGACCTCCTCCGGAAAGCTCTTGAGTTCGCCCCGGCTTGAGCCCATCCAGACTACCCGCTTAACGTCACGCTTCACTATACAAGTATACGTATTCTGGTATAGTCGGGTGCGAGATCTTCGGCGGCACGTCGGTCATGATCGAAGCGCTGCTGCTCGCACTGGTGGGTGGCGCCGTGGGCGGCGGGCTCGCCTGGCTCTACTGCGACGGTGTTTCGCTCTCCACGCTGAACTTCAGCACCTTCTCGCAGGTCGCCTTCGACTTCCGTGTGACGCGCGGCCTGCTCGTGCGTGGACTGGGGTGGGCGCTGCTGATCGGCCTCGCCGGCGGACTCTTGCCCGCGATCCGAGCCGCGCGGCTGCCCGTGACCGTCGCGCTGCGGACCGCGTAGTCGTTAGTAGCGGAAGCGGAGTCCGTACATGAGGTCGAAGCCCGTGTTCCCGGCATCGCCGGATTTCCGCGGGCCGTCCGTCAGGAGCCCGTTCGGGCTGTCCGTCGTGAACCCGTACGCGCCGAAGAGGGTCGTGTCCTTGCCGAGCCGCCAGTTGAGGCCCCCGCCGACTTTCGCGCCGAGGCGCACGGCGGGATCCACGCGGCTGCCGGCCAGAGCGGCGAAGGAGTCGGGATCGGTGACGATGAGCGCCGGACCGAGCGTCACGTACGGCTCCACCGGCATCGTCTCCGCGCCCGGCCACTTCAGCTTGAGATCGAAGGACATCGCCTTGCTGCGGGTGTCGGCGTCCAGCGCCCGTGCGCGCTCACCGGGATTGCCCGGCGCGCCGAGGTCCAGGAACGACGACTCGCTGACGCCGAAGCTGAATGCGGACGCGCCGGTATCCAGCAATCGCGCCAGGAACGGCTCGCTGTCCGGCCCCGCGAACGTTGTGACGGGCGCCGCGACGACGGCCACGAGGAGGGCGACGACACCTGCGAAACGGCATGCGACGGAGCGGGTCATACGTGATTCTGCCTCCTCATGTTTATAGCGCATCGGGGGCCCGCTCGCCACCCCCGCTCGCTGCGTCCAGTCGAGAAGCGGTAAGCTGGGACGAGAGCAACTGCATGCCTTTGATCGACCTGACGCTCCAGCACGGCCAGACGTTAGAAGAGGCTCGCCGGCGCCTCGAAATGACTGTCAACGAGATGACCGGCAAGTTCGGGTCGATGGTCCAGCGCGTCGAGTGGGCACCCGACCGCAGCCGGGTGAAGCTCAGTGGCGTCGGGTTCTGGATCGAGATGTCGGTTGATATCCAGGCACTGCATGCGACGGGCGATATCCCGATGCTGGGTCGGCTCCTCAGCGGTCCGCTGATCGCCGGCCTGAGGAAGATCGTCCAACAAACATTTCAGAAAAACCTGCCGCCGTAACTGTCAGGCCCCCATCGGCCACAGGCGCCGGCACACGCCGAAGGAACATCGCACCGCAAGCAGGAACGACGCCACGGTCACGCCTGTGCTGAGCAGCCCAGACCAACCGCCAACCAGCTCGAGCGAAGCGAGCACGGCACCGAGCAGCATCGTCGTCCCGGTGAAGATGGCGTGCGCGATCACCGGAAACGCACCGAGCACAATGAGGGTCTTCGTGGTGATGGCCCCGTTCACGATCGTCCTCCCGTCGCCCCTGCGCATGGCCCCAACGGCCGGCACCCCGGTTGTGACAGAGCTCCTCGTCCCGAAAAGCCTGCTTTGCCACGGCAGGCCTGTAGAGCAATCGGAGGACCACACCGCTAAGGGCTCGTCAGGCAATTACTGAATGGTCTATCGTCGCCGGCGGGTCGGATGGATCGTGTAGTTCCAATGGCCATGGACCCGATGGGGCGTGAGCCGGAGGGCGGCGAATTGCTCGTCGGAGACGGCGCGGCCCTTCGGGTACGTTCCGCGATCCAGCTCGCAGCGCACGCGCAGCCCGGTGGTCGTCCGCGTCGCCCCGATCAGGTTGACGATCACCGCAAGAGTCGCCAGCGGCTGCCCCCGCCAGTTGCGGCTGATATACGAGAAGAGCCGATGCTCGATCGTGTTCCACTTGCTCGTCCCCGGCGGGAAGTGGCAGGTTGTGATTGTCAGGCCTGTGTGATTGGCCAACTGCTGCAGTTCCCACTTCCAGAGCCGGACGCGAGTGCCGTTGCTGCCCCCGGCATCGGCCGTGATGAGCAGGGACCGGGCGCGCCGATAGCGCGGGCGCCCCATCTTCTGCCACCACCGCCCAATCGTCCGCACAGCGAAGCTGGCGGTATCGTGGTCGATCCCGACGCTCACCCAGCCGGCGTTGCGGGTGAGGTCGTAGACCCCGTACGGGATGGCCTTGCCCTGTTCGGGGATCAGAAAGTCGTGCACCCGCACCGGTTCCGGTTGACCAACCGGGCGCCACGCGCGTCCCGCGTTCTTGAAATCGCCTACCAACTCCTTCTTCTTGGCGTCGACGGAGATCACCGGCTGACCCGCCGCCTGGAAGTGCCGGACCTGCGCCGTGATGTGGCGGAACTGGGCATCCCGGTCGGGGTGCGGCGGCCCTTCGCGTGTCTTCTGGTTGGCTTGCAAGCTGTACCCCGCGACGGTCAAGAGCTCGGCCACCAATTGGTGACTGACGCGGTGGCCCATGGTCTGGAGTGTCCGGGCCAGTTGCCGCACGCTCTTCGCGGTCCAGCGCAGTGGGGATTCCGGATCCCCCGAGGTGGTCGGCTCGACCAGGCCCACCAGGTCGGCCAACAGCGTGGGATCCTTGTCGATGGTCCGCTTCCGGCCCCCACCCGGCCGTCGCACGCGCCCCGCTGCCAGCCGGGCTCGCGACCGCAACTCTCTGAGCCCCCGGGTGATCGTGGACGTCGAGATGCCCGTCGCTTGCGCCACCAGCGTGATGCCGCCCCGCCCGAGGGCGCGCGCCTCGGTCGCGGCCCATACGCGGCGCGACCGCTCCGCCAGCGTCGGCGCCAGCGCGCGGTACTTCACCCGGCAGTCCCGAAGGCCCACGCATCAGAGTCTACGATCCCCTGCCCTGTATCCACTCATTTATTGTCTGACGAGCCCTAAGTCGCTTAAAAATGGGTGTCCTGCGCGGCGGCGGCTGCCCACGCTGCCAATTTTTGGCTACTGTCGGCCGCGATCCGTCACCGACCTTCCACCTGCCCGTCGTCTACCTCGTGAACTGCCCCGGCTTCCTCATCGGCCTCGAGGTCGAGCGCACAGGCACCATCACGGGCGGGATAACCTTCGCGCATGGCTAGCGCAGCGCGGAATCTGGAATCAAAAAGCGCTGAAGCTGTCGAGCAGGGAGCGCGCCCGGCTCGCGCAGTGTCTCATCTCGAGCCTGGATCAAGAGGTAGATGGCGACGCCGAGAAGCTCAGGGTCGAGGAGGCAGAGCGTCGCCTGGACGAGCTCAAGTCCGATAAAGTCGCGGGAATCCCCGCCGACAAAGTCATCAAGAGGGCTCGCTCCGCGCTTCGGTGAGAAGCATGATGACATCGCCTCGATTCGCGTAACGCACGCGTCACGTGTCGAGCGCGGGGGCGGGCCACCATAGGAGCCGGCGCTCGACGAGCGCCACTGCCCCGTAGAAGAGCATCCCCATGACCGCGCACGCGACGATGCCGCACCAGAGGCGGACGGTGTCCTCCGCATAGAGCGACTGGAGGATGAGCGTGCCGATGCCGCGATTGTCGCCGAACCACTCGCCGACGATGGCGCCGATGAGCGCCGTCGTGGTGGCTACGCGCAGGGCCACGAAGAGGAACGGCAGCATCACCGGCATGCGCAGCTTCCAGAGGATGGACAGGGGCCGCGCCCCAAACGTACGCAGGAGCGCCACCGACGCCGGATCGCACGACTGCAGCCCCTTCACGACGCTCACGGTGATGGGAAAAAACGACAGATAGAACGCGATGGCCACCTTGGAGAGCGGCCCGTTGCCCAGCCACAAGATGACGACCGCGCTGAACGCGATGATGGGCACCGCCTGCGAGGCGACGAAAAACGGAAAGAGTCCGCGCTCGAGCGTGGGCGAGCTGGCGAAGACGATGGCGAGCGCGATGCCGACGACGACGGCAAGCAGGAACCCTTCGACGGCCGTGCTCATGGTATAGGCGCCCGACGTCGCCACCAGGCCGCGAATCTCCAGGAGCTCGGCCGCGATGACGGACGGCGCCGGCACGATGTTCTTCGGCACCGCAAAGATTCGAACGACGAGCTCCCACGCCCCGATGAACACTGCGAGCGCGATCGCCTGAAACACCGCGTTGCTCACGGCGGCGCGCCGGCGCGCGGCACGCGTCATGCCGACGTGCCCGCCCGGCCCTGGGCCGAGAACGAGCGCAGGCTCTCGTCGCGGATGGCGTCGAGGATCTGCTTTTTCAGCGCCACGAACGGCGCGCTCGTCACCACGCCAGGCGCGCGGGGGCGCTCCAGGCCGACGCGCACCTCCAGCTTCAATCGCCCCGGGCGCGCCGTCATGACGAACACCCGATCGCCCAGGAAGATCGCCTCCTCCACGTCATGCGTGATGAAGAGGATCGTGCGGCGGTACGTCGCGCACACCCCCGCCAGCCACTCCTGCAAGATGTTTCGCGTGAGCGCGTCGAGGGCGCCGAACGGCTCGTCGAGCAGCATGATGTCGCTCTGGAAGAGGAAGGTGCGCAGCAGCGCCACACGCTGCTTCATCCCACCCGAGAGCGCAAAGGGGTAATAGTCCCCGAAGTCCTCCAGGCCGAACTGGCCGATGACGTCGAGCGCGCGCTGCCGTGCCGCGCGCCGCGGGACGCCCTGGATCTCCAACCCGATGACCGCGTTGTCGAGCACGGTCCGCCAGGGGAACAGCAGGTCACGCTGTGGCATGTAGGCGATGCGGCCGAGGGTCGTCGCCACCGGCTGGCCGTCGATGAGCAGGCTACCGCCCGGATCGGGCGGCACCAAACCGGCCACGATGTTGAAGAGCGTGCTCTTGCCGCAGCCGCTGGGCCCGACGATCGTGACGAACTCGCCGTCGGCGACGCCGAGGTCGACGGGCTGCAGGACAGGTACCGGCTCCCCGTCGACCTCGAACGTTTTCGCGACCTTGTGCAGCGTGAGCTTGTCGGCCACGCCCCTCAGCGCACCACTTTCAGGCTCGCCGGCACCTCTCTCCAGAAACGCGTGTTCGTCGCCTCGCTGAGGGGAATCGCCTTCGTGAGCTGCTTGTTCTCGAGCAGGAAGTTCATCGTGAACTCGGTCGTCTTGGGGTCGAGGTAGCCCAGCCCCTGCTCCTTGCTCGGGCCCCACGTCATGAGCTTCGCCACCTCGCGCAGCATGATCG
>JBKKCN010000029.1:0-3765 GCA_046712525.1 Candidatus Rokuibacteriota bacterium | reverse complement strand
ATCAAGGGCACCCTGCGCGGCCTCGACCCGCACAGCTCCTTCCTCGATCCCGACAGCTACAAGGAGATGCAAGTGGAGACCACCGGCAGCTTCGGCGGCCTCGGCATCGAGATCACGCTCAAGGACGACATCCTCACCGTCGTCTCGCCCATCGAGGGCACGCCCGCGTACCGGGCGGGCCTGCACACGGGCGACCGCATCGTGAAGATCGACGGCCTCGTCACCAAGGACATGCAGCTGGTTGACGCCGTCAAGCGCATGCGTGGCAAGCCGGGGTCCAAGGTCACCATCTCCGTCGTGCGCGAAGGGTGGACGGAACCGAAGGACTTCGACATCGTCCGCGAGCAGATCCGCGTGCAGTCGGTGCGCTCGCACGACCTCGGCAACGGTGTCGCCTACATCAAGCTGCGGCAGTTCCAGGAGCAGAGCCCGCACGACATCGAGGCGGCCCTGGAGAAGTTCGACAAGGCGGGCATGAAGGCGCTCGTGCTCGACCTGCGCAATGATCCAGGCGGGCTCCTGACGGCCGCGGTCGAGGTGTCCGAGAAGTTCATCGACGACGGCCGCCTCGTGGTCTACACGGAAGGCCGCGTGCGCAACCAGAACATGCGCTTCTCGGCCCACGCCAAGAAGGGCTATACCAAGATGCCGATGGTCGTCCTCGTGAACCAGGGCAGCGCCTCCGCGTCCGAGATCGTGGCGGGAGCGCTTCAGGACTGGGGTCGGGCCATCGTGGTGGGTACGCAGACCTTTGGCAAGGGCTCCGTGCAGACCATCATCCCGCTCTCCGACGGCTCGGGGCTGCGACTGACCACGGCGAAGTACTTCACGCCGAAGGGCCGCTCCATCCACGGCAAGGGCATCACACCCGACATCATCGTGGAAGTGCCGAAGGAGCCCGCGGGCAAGGACCGGCCGCTGCCGTCGGCCGACCCCATGGAAGAGATGAAGAAGGACGTGCAGCTGCAGCGTGCGCTGGACGTGGTGAAGGCCATGATCCTCGTGGAGCAGAAGCAGGCGCCCGCCGCCATTCCCCAGGCGCAGGCGCCGGCGACGTCGAAGACTCGCTAAGATCGCGTAACTCCGAAAGGCGATGGGAGCGCCGGCCTCCATCGCCTTTCGTGTTTTCGGTGACAGGTGCACGGATAAGAGGCAGCCGATGATCGTGCTCGGAATCGAAAGCTCGTGCGACGAGACGGCAGCGGCCGTGCTGGCCGACGGCCGCCGTGTCCTCTCCAACGTCGTCGCTTCCCAGGACGACGTGCACCGGCCCTACGGCGGCGTGGTACCGGAGCTCGCCTCGCGCCGCCATCTCGAGGTCATCGTCCCCGTGGTGGAGCGCGCGCTCGCGGAGGCGGGCGTGCGGCTGGGCGACCTCGACGGCATCGCGGTGACCCAGGGCCCCGGCCTCGTGGGCTGCCTGCTCGTCGGCACGTCGATGGCCAAGTCGCTCGCCTACGTCCAGGGCGTGCCTCTAATAGGAGTCAACCACCTCGAGGGCCACATCTACGCCGCGTTTCTCACCGACGATCCGCCAGGGTTTCCTTTTCTTGCCCTCGTCGTCTCCGGAGGCCACACCGCGCTCTACCATGCACGCGCGCCACACGTCTACGCCCTCGTGGGCCAGACGCGCGACGACGCCGCGGGCGAGGCGTTCGACAAGGTCGCCAAGCTGCTCGGGCTCGGCTTCCCCGGCGGTCCCATCGTGCAGCGGACGGCGGAGCGCGGTGATCCCACCGCCATCGCGTTCCCGCCCGTCAGGTTCACCGACGGCGCGCGGGATTTCTCGTTCAGCGGAGTGAAGACGGCCGTGTCGCTCTACGTCAAGCGGCACGCGCCGCTGTCGGACACGCAGGTGGCCGACGTCGCGGCCTCCTTCCAGGCGGCGGTGGTGCGCGCTCTCGTGCGCCGCACCCTCGAAGCCGCCCGCGACCTGGGTGTGCGCCGCGTGGTGCTGACGGGTGGCGTGGCCGCGAATGGCCCGCTGCGTGCGGCGCTCGCCGCGCAGGCGGCCGCGCAGGGCCTCACGCTGCATGTACCTCCAAAGCACCTGTGCACCGATAACGCGGCCATGATCACCGCCGCCGGGAGCGATCGTCTCGCCGCCGGCGAGCGCGCGCCCCTGACCATGAACGCCATTCCCGATCTGCCGCTGGCGTCATGAACTTCCAGGCGGTGCTGGCGGGGCTTCCCGACGCGGTGATCGCGGTGGACACGAATCTCCGTATCGTGTTCTGGAACTCTGCGGCGGAGATGCTCACCGAGCGCTCCGCGCGGCGCGCCGAGGACCGCCTGCTCAAGGACGTGTTTCCCGCGGAGGCCTCGGTGGTGCGGCGGCTCGGGGAGACGCTGGCCACCGGTGAGAGCCGCTCGGAGGGCGAGGCGCTCATCGAGCGCCCTGACCGGCGATCGATTCCCGTGAGCCTCGTCACCGCGCCGCTCTTCGACCGCGAGGGACGGGTGGAGGCGGCGGTGGCGGTGCTGCGCGATCTCTCGCGTATCCGCCAGCTCGAAGCGGAAGTGCGGCGCGGCGAGACGCTCGCCGCCGCGGGGCGAATGGCGGTGGGGCTGGCGCACGAGATCCGCAATCCCCTCGGCGCCATCCGGGGCGCCGTGCAGCTGCTCTCGCGCGAGCTCGGCGCCGACTCGCGGCTTCAGGAATACACCACCGTGCTCCTCACCGAGGTGGACCGCGTCAACCGCATCATCGAGATGCTCCTCGACCTCGCGCGCCCGGCGCCCATCCGGCCCGTGCCGCTGAACCTCCACCAGCTGCTCGAGCGTGTGGCGCTGCTGAACGAAGAGGGCGCGCGCGGCAAGGGTGTGACGGTCGTGCGGCGGTACGATCCCAGCCTGCCGCCCATCCTCGGCGACGAGGATCGGCTGGTGCAGGTCTTCCACAACCTCGTGCGTAACGCGCTGGACTCGATGACGGCAGGTGGCCAGCTCACGCTCACCACGAGAGTCAGCATGAACACGCTCTTCGGCAAGATCGACCTCGGCAGCGGCCAGCGGCACATGGTGGAGATCCAGGTGAGCGACGAGGGCGCGGGCATTGCCGACGACGTGCGGGCGAAGATCTTCGATCCCTTCTTCACCACGAAGGACCACGGCCTGGGCCTCGGCCTCGCCATCTGTCATCAGATCCTCGAGCAGCACCACGGCGGCATCCACCTCGAGAGCGAGCGTGGGCGCGGCACCGTGGTCACCTGCTTCCTGCCCGTGGCCAAGGGATGAGTGCCGCGCGCATCCTGATCGCCGACGACGAGGACAGCCTGCGCTGGGTGCTGGAGAAAGGGCTGCGCCAGGCCAGCTACGAGGTGACGTCCGTCAAGGACGGTGAGAGCGCGGTGCGCGCCTTCAAGGAGACACCCTTCGATCTCGTCTTCCTGGACATCCGCATGCCCGGCATGGACGGTCTCACCGCCCTCGCCAAGCTGCGCGAGCTGCGCACCGACGCCCACGTGGTGGTCATGACCGCCCACGGCACGATGGAGACCGCCATCCAGGCCATGCAGCGGGGCGCCTACGACTACCTCGCCAAGCCCTTCGACCTCGACGAGGTGCTGCTGCTCGCCGAGCGCGCGCTGGAGGCGGGTCGCCTCACGCAGGAAGTGGCGCGCCTGCGCAGCGGGCTGCTGGAAGTGTGGGAGTTCGGCGCCCTCATCGGCCGCCACCCGCGCATGCAGGACGTGTACAAGACGATCGGCCGCATCGCCGCCACCGACGTCACCGTGCTCCTGCGCGGAGAGTCGGGCACGGGCA
>JBKKCN010000028.1:0-2563 GCA_046712525.1 Candidatus Rokuibacteriota bacterium | reverse complement strand
CCGGCGACGTTGGCGATCTGCCAGGCGAGCGGCAGCGCCGTGGCGCCCACGCCCGCGCTCACCGCGCCCTGCGCCCAGAGCCAGATGCCGATCGCGGCGGTGCCGACCAGCAGCATCGCGTTCATCGCGGTCAGGTAGAACATGAACTGCGTGATGAGGCGCATGTGCGCCGCGATCGCGCTCTGGTGCTCGTCCACCGTCTCGCGCACGTAGGCGTCCTCGTCGGCGATCCGGGCGAACAGCTTCACCGTGAGGATGTTGGTGTAGCTGTCCACCACCCGCGCCATCACCAGCGAGCGCGCTTCCGAGCTCGCCTTGGCGAGATCGCGCATGCGCGGCACGAAATGGCGCAAGAACACGAGGTAGCCCGCGAACCACACCAGCGTCGGCAGCCCCAGGCGCCAGTCCGCCAGTGCCATTAGGAGCAGCGCGCTCGCGCCGTAGACCGCGATGTACCAGACCGCGCGGATCGCTGCCATCACGCTCTCGCGCAGCGAGTTGGCGGTCTGCATCACGCGGTTGGCGATGCGCCCGGCGAAGTCGTTCTGGAAGAACGGCCAGCTCTGGCGCACCACGTGCCAGTGGCTCTGCCAGCGGATGAGCGAGGTGACGCCCGGGATGAGCGCGTTGTGGCGGATCGCGATGTCGGCCAGCATCACCAGCGGCCGCACCACGAGCATCAGCGCCACCATTCCTGCGAGCAACGGCCATTGCTCCGCCAGCGCCGCCTTGCGGTCGGCCGCCTCCATCAGCGACACCAGCCTGCCGATGAACACCGGTATCACCGTGTCGAGCAGCGCCACCGCCAAGCTCGCGGCAAACATGGCCGCGTACCAGCCTTTCGTCTGGCTGACGAAATGCCAATAGAAGGCGAGCAGACCCGGCGGCGGGGCGTCCGGCCCCGGGCTGGCGGTCCCTCGAATGCTTGACTGGAATAACTTCAAAGCGGCTTCCGACTTTCAGCGCAGAAGATACTTACAACGACGCCTGCGGGCAAGCGTTGACTAGTCGTTACGCGCCGGGTCGGTACGCCGCTCGAGCTTGAAGAGCGCTAGTCCCGGAGATAGCCCCAGGAGTGGAGGCGGTCGCTGTCCTCCTCGAACCAGCGGTCGCCGATGTCCTCGCGGTAGTACATGTGGGGAATCATCACGTTCTTCACGCGGTTGTAGGCCATGCGCTGGGCCTGCTTCATGGTCGGGCCGGTGCCGCAGCAGATCAGCACCACGCCCGAGGTGCCGGTCACCAGCCACTCTCCGTCGACGCTCTTCACGTCCTCGATATGCAGGCCCTCGCGGCTCGGCGTCTTGAAGAGGATCACGGCGTCCTTCGAGGTGCTCTCGAAGGTCTCCAGGTCGCGGTACGGGAAAGGCGGCACCACGATGCGCACGCCGATCTGGAAGCCGCTGCGCGCGCGCAGCCGCGCGAGCGTGCCGTCGGCGAGCTTGTGGAGCAGCTCGCCGATCGGCGTGAGCAGGCCCTCCTGCTGGATGCTGATGCAGGGGTAGCCGAAACGCGCGGTGAACTCCAGCGGATAGATGCCGTTGTTGTTCACGATGCAGTTGACGTCGATATAGCCGGTGTAGCGCTCCTCGGCGAGCTTGGCTTCCATCTTCTTCAGCGTGGCGTTGAAGATCTTGTTCGGCTCGCTCCAGAACATCGAGGTGCCCATCTCGCCGGTGGCGGGTCCGATGTCGCCGGGAAAGAGCTTCTTGTGCTCGAAGTTCACGCAGATCGGGTGCACGAACTCCTTGCCGTTGAAAAACGCGCCCACCGCCACCTCGACGCCGGTCACGCGCCGCTGCAGCTGGAACTCCTTGATCTTGCCGGACCAGGCGCGCTTGTAGTCGCCCAGCACCTGGATCACGTCGCGGCCGTCCTCCTCCTCGCCCACGAAGAGCAGGCGCTTGTTGTTCTGCGCCTCGCCGCTCGGCTTGATGACGTAGCGGTTGGGATTCGCCGCTACATAGGCGACAGCGTCGTCGAAGGAGGTGAAGTTCTCTTGCGGGATAATCGGGACCCCGGCCGCCTTCAGCTCCTGCTGCCCGAAACCGCGGTCGTCCTCGAGACGGTCGGTGTAGGCCGAGCCGCCGACCAGGAGCTTGCCTTTGCCGCGCAGCTCTTCGGCCATCGCGCCCATGCCGAGCACGTCGTCGAACACCACCACGTCGGCCCAGTCCACCTCCTTCTTCCAGTCGCCGGTCTTGGGGACGAAGCCGTCGGCGATCTCCCGCTCCTCGGGATCTTGGATCCAGAGCTTTGCCTCGTTGCCCTCCTTGACCGTCTGCCAGGCGATGTCGGCGATCAGGCCGGTGTAGGAGACGAAAAGGAACTTGGTCGCCATGCCGCGAAGGATACTGGAGCGGTGCTCAGTACACCGCGGGCACAAACATCTCCGCGGGCACGGGGGCGCGCGAATACTCGGGGTTGTGGACCCGCTCGGGCAGGTTCACCGGCGTGCGCGGCACCTCCTCGTAGGGGATCTGGCTGAGCAGGTGGTGGATGCAGTTCAGCCGCGCCCGCTTCTTGTCGTTGGCGTCGATCACCCACCAGCGCGCCTCCGGGA
>JBKKCN010000027.1:0-4291 GCA_046712525.1 Candidatus Rokuibacteriota bacterium | reverse complement strand
CGTCTGGGCGGCGATGCCGTTGCCCATGACGGTGGGGACGTCGATCAGGGAGTATTCCGCCTGGCCGGGCGGCGAAAACTTCCACAGCTCCGCCCAGAGCTTCAG
This sequence comes from Candidatus Rokuibacteriota bacterium, assembly GCA_046712525.1. Taxonomy (GTDB): domain Bacteria; phylum Methylomirabilota; class Methylomirabilia; order Rokubacteriales; family CSP1-6; genus JBBDXO01. The sequence continues at coordinate 4,186 of JBKKCN010000027.1, read as the reverse complement.
CCCGGCGACGTTCTCCGGCCTGTCGATCGTCGGCCGCCCCTCGGCGTCGAAGATGTCTCCGCCGGAGTTCTTGATGAAGGCATTCCACAGCGTCCAGAACGTCGTCCCGCCCTTGATGCCCTCGAGGACCACGCCGTAGAAGTCGCTCTCGAGCGCCTGACCGGCGAGCTTGTCGCCCTTCTTGCGCGTGAAAAACTCGGCGATGTCGCGCATCTGCTGCAGCGTCTTGGCGGGCGCGAGGTCGTAGTTGTAGCGCTTCTTGAAGGCCGCCTTCTCGTCGGGATGGCTGAGCACGTCACCGCGCGCCCAGTAGACGACGTTGTAGTTCCAGTCCAGCAGGCCGTACGTCTTGCCGCGGAACTTGGCGAGGCTGTCCCACGCCGGCTGCGTGAGATCCTTCAAGTCGAGGTCGGGGTTGGAGATCGTCTTGTTCGCGAGCAGGTCGTCGATGGGCCGCACCACGTCCGCCTGCAAAAGGATCCCCATCTGGGGCGAGTGCACCATCACGCCGTCGTAGGCGCCGCGGCCGGACAGCATGTCGGCCTGGCCCTTGCTGATGACCTCGAAGTGGTTCAGGAGCTGGTAGTCGACGTTGATACCCGTCTCCTTGACGAACTCCGGGACGAGCGTCTTCATCGTCTCCTGGAGCGGCGTGATCTCGTCGAGGATGGTGATCGATTGCCCTGCGTAGGGCTTCGCCGCCTCCTTGTACGACCACGCCTCTGCCGGCGCCGCCAGCGCCACCGACACGATGAGACCGATCACTGCCACTGCGGCCTGCGCCACCCGTCTCGCTCTCATGGACGTCTCCTTGTTGACTGGTGCACCACACCTACCCCGCCGCTCCTCGCTTCCGTATCAGCAGGCGACGCCCGTCACGCCGTCGAAGAGCGCCGGCTCGGCGGCGCTCAGATCGAGCGGAACGACCTCGCCCGGTGTCCACCTGCGCGTGTTCGCGACCTTGACCTTCACCACGTCGGGCCCGAGCCGGACCGTCAGGATGCCGTATTTTCCGAGCGGTTCCCAGACCCACACTTCGCCTCGCGCCACATCGACCCCGTCGGCGATGCTGATCTCGTAAGGCCGCAGCCCCAGCACGACGCGCCCCGCTCCCGAGCCGTGCGGGAGCCGGGCGGCGAGCAGGCGCGACAGCGGCAGGCCGAAGGCTGCGTGCCGGAAGCGCAGGTGTCCATGTTCCTCGGTGATGGCGCCGGCCACGAGATTCATCGGTGGGTCGCCGACGAGCCGCGCGACCTCCACCGTCGCCGGGCGACGATAGATCTCCGCGGGTGGCGCCAGTTGCAAGACGCGCCCCTCGACGAGCACCGCCACCCGGTCTCCGACCGCGAGCGCCTCCACGGCATCCGGCGAAGCCCAGATCGTCGGCGTGTCGGTCCCGATGAGCCTGCGGCGAATGGCGCCACGCAGGACGTGGCGCAGCTTGGCGTCGAGGTGCGAGATGGGCTCGTCCAGGAGCCACGCGCGGGGCTCCTGCACGAGGGCGCGGCAGAGCGCGACGCGCTGCTTCTGCCCGCCGGAGAGCTCGCCGGGCCGCCGATCCTCGAGGCTCTCCAGCTCGACGAACCGTAAGAGCTCGCGCACGCGCGCCGCCACCTCCGCGCGCGCAAGGCGCGGGGCGCCGGGAGCGCGAAGCGGGAAGGCGACGTTGTGGAACACCGTGAGCTGCGGGTAGAGCGCGTACGACTCGAACATGAAGGCCACACGGCGACGCTCCGCGGCGAGCGCCGTCACGCGTGTCCCGTCGATCACGACATCGCCCTCGGAGGGTGCTTCGAGTCCGGCCACGATGCGACACAGCGTGGATTTGCCCGCCCCCGACGGGCCCGTCACGCCGAGGATCTCGCCGGGTCCGATGTCGAGATTGATATCGTCGAGCGCGCGCGTGGCGCCGAACGTCTTGCCGAGGGCGCGCACTTCGAGGCGCCCCACTACGCGGGGCTCGGCTCGGCGAGCAGGTTGTGTCCGCTCTGTGCGTCGAAGACGTGCAGCGCGTGCTCGGGGAGGCCCACTTCCACCGCGTCGCCTTCCTTGAAGGTCGTCCCCGACGGAATTTCGACCGTGACGAGATCACGGCTGAGCGCCCCCTCGTCCGCGCCGGGCGACCGATCGAGCCTGACGAGCACGATGTCGACGTCCCCCCGCGGCTCGCGGAAAAAGACGCGACCCGCGAGCGCGCCCTCTGTCAGCCCTCCGTCGATGCCGCTGAGCCGCATCTCCTCGGGGCGCGCGCCCACGACGACGTCGCCTCCGCCGCCCCGCGTGTGCGCCGCCACGCGTGGGGGCAGCCTCGCGCGCCAGCCGTTGCCGGCGATGGCCAGCGCGACGGGCGTCGCGCCGCCACGCTCCTGCACGAGCCGGCCCGCGAACAGGTTCATCGGCGGCTCACCGATGAACTGGGCGACGAACAGGTTCGCGGGATGGTCGTAGAGGTTCTGGGGCACGGCGAGCTGCTGCAGGACGCCGAGGTTCATCACCGCCACCCGGTCCGCCATCGCCATCGCCTCCGTCTGGTCGTGGGTGACGAGCACGCCGGTGACTCCGGTGTCCTGCTGGAGCCGCTTGATCTCGGCGCGCAGCTGCACCTTGTGACTGGCGTCGAGGTGGCTCAGCGGCTCGTCGAAGAGGAGGACCGACGGCTGGCGGACGAGGGCGCGGCCGATGGCGACGCGCTGTTGGGCGCCGCCGCTGAGCTGCCGCACGCCGACGTCGCGCAGGGCCTGCAACCCCAGCAGCGCCAGCATCTCGTCGACCGCGCGCCGGATCTGCGCACGCGACTGCCCGCGGATCTCGAGGGGAAACGCGATATTGGCGGCCACGGTGAGGTGCGGATAGAGCGCGTAGTCCTCGAAGACCATCGCCACGTTCCGCCCTGCTGCGTCGAGCGCGGTGACGGGGCGATCACCGAAGTAGATCTCGCCCGCGCTCACGTGTTCGATGCCGGCGACCATCTTCAGCGTGGAGGTCTTGCCACACCCCGACGGGCCGAGGAGCGCCAGCAGCTCGCCGTCGGCGCACGTGAGGCTGAGGTCCTTGACGGCCTCCACCGGTCCGTAGCGCTTGCAGAGGCCCTCGAGACGAATGGTCGCCATGTCGTGGGGCCGATTCTACTCGCTCGGGCGGGAGGCGCTTGGCTTCAGCGACCCGCCTCCATGAAGGGCTGACTATGCGGCGTGCCGCTCGTTCGTCGTCTCGGCGGCACGCCGTCGCCGAGCCCGGCGCGACATCCACACCGCAGTGACGACCACCAGGAATCCGATGAAGGACAGGGTCCCTGCCACCGGGCCGCTGTGGGTGTCCAGACGGTGGCCAGCTCGTCGACGAGACGCGGAAGGCGCGTGAAGTCACCATCGGCGAATCTCGGAATGATGACGAAAGACTTGCCCTCGATGTACCCGAGCTCGCGCAAGCCGTCGCGCAGGTTCTCCAGCCCGGGGTCGGGTTGCCCGATGTACGACAACCAACCGATGCGCGCAGGGACCGTCGCGCGCTGGGCGAGCGCATGGCCCGGTCGACATTGAGCAGGCGTCCTTGACAACCATGGTGGGCCAACGCAGAGTCGAGCCAATTCGTGAGGAGGCATCACCATGTCAGACCAGATCGCCACTCAGGGCGTCCATCACTTTCGGCTCACCGTCAGCAACGTGGATCGCGCCGTGAAGTTCTACACCGGGGTTCTCGGCTTCAAGAAGCTGATGGACCTGAATCCGGGCGCGTTCCTGAGCAACGGCGCGGTGGGTCTCGGGATCGGGCCGCATCCGCACCCGGACAAGGCGATGAGCGGGGATCGCTTCGATGAGAACCGGATCGGCCTCGACCACATGAGTTTCGGGGTGGCGTCGCGGGCCGCCCTCGACGACGCCGTGAAGGTCCTCGATGGGCACGGCGTCGCGCACAGCGAGATCAGAGATCTCGGCGAGGCCTTTGGGATCTCCATCCTGATCTTCCGCGATCCCGACAACGTCCAGCTGGAGCTGAGCGGCCCGCGTAAGTAGCACACGCGGCCCCGTGAGTCAGCCCCCGGTGCGTCCGGAGTCCGCCGCACTGCGCCCCACCGTCGTGGAGGTCAGCCTCGCGCGCCTGGCCGACAACTTCCGCGCCATCCAGGCGGCCGTCGCCCCCGCGGCCGTGATGCCGATCGTCAAGGCCAACGCCTACGGTCACGGAA
>JBKKCN010000026.1:0-4268 GCA_046712525.1 Candidatus Rokuibacteriota bacterium | reverse complement strand
CGGTGGAGCCGGTGGGCGTGGAGATGATGAGGCCGTCCGCGCGATAGGCGGTCGCGTACTCGCCCTGCACGGAGACCTCCAGGTTGATGATGCGGCTCATCGCCGACTTGGTGATGACCACATCGTTGAGCGCGGCGTACTCGCCCACCGACTGCCCGCGGCGCACGATGCGTGCGGCCAGCATCATCCGCTCGTCGATGGCCATACGGCCGCCCAGGTACGCGTCGACCGCCGCCAGCGCCTCTTCCACGGTAGTGGCGGTGAGAAAGCCGAGCCCTCCCAGGTTGATGCCGAGCAGCGGCACGCCGAGGTCCCCCACCGCGCGCGCCATGGACAGCAGCGTGCCGTCCCCACCGAGCACGATGATGAAGTCACACTGGCCGGGCAGGTCCGACTTGCGCACCGCCGCCGCCGCCGCCGACGGCACGAGCCCCGCGGTTTCCTTCTCGAGGCTGACGCTCAGGCCGCGGCTGGTCAGCCACTCCACCAGCCGCAGCAGGAGCGCGGGCGCCTCGGGGGCATCGGGCTTGGCGACGAGACCGACGCGCGTCACGCAAGCGCCTCCACCGAGCGGTCGATCAGCGATTCGAGCTGGGGCACGGTCTTGCCGTGGGCGGACAGGTGCAGGAAGAACTCACGATTGCCCTTGGCTCCTCGCAGAGGCGAGGCACTCACGCCGAGAACGTGCCAGCCCCGGATGACAGCGTACCGCGCCAGCTTCTGCACCGCCTTGCGATGCTGCGCGGGATCGCGCACGACACCGCCCTTGCCGATGCCCTCGCGGCCCACCTCGAACTGGGGCTTGACGAGCGCCAGCACCTCGCCCCGCGGCGCCAGCACGCCGAAGACGGCGGGCAGCACTTTCTCGAGCGAGATGAAGGCCACGTCGACGACGGCCAGCGCGGGCGGGTCACCGAAGACGCGTGGATCGAGCGAGCGCGCGTTGGTCTGCTCCATCACTTCCACCCGGCGATCCTTGCGCAGCTTGTCGTCGAGCTGCGCGGTGCCGACGTCCACTGCGTACACCTTCAGGGCGCCGTTCTGCAACAAGCAGTCGGTGAACCCACCCGTGGAAGAGCCCACGTCGATGCAGTAGCGCCCTTCCACCTTGACGCCGAAATGCTTGAGCGCGTGCGCGAGCTTCTCGCCGCCACGGCTCACGTACAGCGAGCGCCCCTTGAGCTCGACATCGCCGTCGGAGGGCACGAGCGCGCCCGCCTTTTCGATCCGCTGCCCGTCCACCATGACCTCGCCCGCCATGATGTAGCGGGCCGCCTTCTCGCGGCTCTCCACCAGCCCGCGGTCCACGAGGAGGCGGTCGATGCGGACGCGCGTGGGCGGCGCGTCGGGCGCGCTTACAGCCGGACGCTTTGCCGGGGCCGCATCAGGAACAGGAGCACCATGCCTGCCAGAAACCCTCCGATGTGAGCGAACCACGCGACGCCTCCACCTTCCCCGCGCCCCAGAGCGGCGGCGCTGGCTGAGAGGTAACCAGAGATGAACTGCAAGACGATCCAGAACCCGAGGACGACGACGGCCGGAATATGAACGAAACGGAAAAAGAACCCGAACGTCACCAGCGTGAGGATGGTGGCGTACGGGAACAGCAGCAGGTATGCCCCGAGCACGCCCGACACGGCGCCGCTGGCGCCGATCATCGGAATCGCGGAATCAGGGTTCATGACCGTCTGCGCGATGGCGGCGCCCACTCCGGAGAGCAGGTAGAAGACCAGGAAGCGGCCGTGTCCGAGAGTGTCCTCCACGTTGTTGCCGAAGATCCACAGGTAGAGCATGTTACCGCCCGCGTGCAGCAGCCCTCCGTGCATGAACATCGAGGTGAAGACCGTCATCAGCGGAGGCGGAAACTGCCCCGGCGCCGCGCACGCGCCCGTGATCCGGCAGGGCACGGCGCCGAACTCCAACACGAAGGCCTCCGCTGCGCCCGCCGCCCCCGCCTCGGATTCGAGCCCCAGCGAGAGCTGATATACGAACACCACTGCGTTGAGCGCGATGAGCAGCATGGTGACGAAGGGTGTCGTCCGGCTGGGGACGTCGTCCTTGAGGGGGATCACGAGCCCGACCCCGGGCGGAGGACGACGACGGTAGGCTCGCCGAGATAGCGCTGCGCCGCGCGCGCGACATCGTCGACGGTCACCGCCTGCAGGGCACGCACGTACCGATCCGCCCACTCCCAGCCCGCGCCCACCACCTCGAAGAAGGCCAGATACCAGGCGTGGCGGGCGTTCGTGCGGCGGTCCATGGCGATGTTACCGAGCAGGTACGCCTTGGCGCGTTCCACTTCGCGCTCGCTCACGGGCTGGGCGCGGACACGGGCGATCTCGCCGAGCACCCCGCTCACCGCCGTGGCGGCGTTCGCGGGTGCCGTGCCGAGATACGCGAGCAGGTAGCCCGGTCCCGTGCGGAAGCTGCTGTGCGCGCTCACCGAGTACGCCAGTCCGCGGCGCTCGCGCAGCTCGAGGAAGAGGCGACCCGACATGCCGCCGCCGAGCACGGCCGCGAGCACGCGCACCGCCGCATGGTCGGCGTCGGTACTCGAGGGACCGAGATAGGCCACGAGGACCTGAGCCTGGGCGGCGGGAGCCTCCACGGTGCGCGGCTCGGTACGTGGAGTCGGCGCCGGGATTTCGGGAACCAGCGCCGGGCCCGAGGCGGCGAACTTGCCGAACAATCGCTCCGCGGTCGCGATCGCCCGTCGCGACGCCACGTTGCCGCTGATGGCGAGGACGAGACGCTGGGGGCGATAGAGCGCCGCGTGACGGGCGACGAGCGCCTCACGGGTCAGACTCTGCACACTCTCGCGACGGCCGAGAGTGTGGCGCGCGTACGGGTGACGGCCGTACAGATCCGCCATCACCGCGTCCACGGCGCGCGGGAACGGCGTGTCGGCGCGCGTCTGGATCTGGCTCAGCACGAGCGCGCGCTCGGTGGCGATTTCCTCCGGGAGCAGCGTCGGGCGCAGCGCGACGTCGGCGATCTCCGCCAGCAGCGCCTCCCAGTGCCGCGCGAGGGCCGTGCCCCGTATCTCGGCCGTCTCCACCTCGCCGGAGGCCTCCAGCGTTCCGCCGAGATCCGCCATCCACTCCGCGATCTGCAGCGCGTTGCGGCGCGGCGTGCCGCGCACCATCACGCGCGCGAGCAGATTCGTGATGCCCGCGCTGTCCGCCGTCTCGAACAGGCTGCCGCCGCGCGCCTGCAGCGAGATGGCCACCACCTCCGACGAGGCGTCCTCGCGCACGAGCACTGTCATACCGTTGCCGAGCACGTGCCGAGCCACGGACGGCGCCGGCGTCGGCGCCGCCGGGGCCGGCGCCGGCAGCAGCAATACGAGCATAACGGCGGCGACAAAGCGGATCAGCGCGAGACCCCCGGTGGCACAAGGACGACGCGGACGTAGCGGTCCGGATCGAGGTAACGGCGCGCGGCGGCTCGGATCTCGTCGGCCGTCACTGCCCGCAGCCGACGCACGTACGCGAGCTCGTCGGCGAGTGTCCACATCGTCTCTCCGCGTCCCAGCATCACCGCGCGGCCCTCCACGGTCTCCTCCGCGAACGCACGCGCCGCTTCCTCGCGCGTGACCGCGCGCCGGCGCTCGGCCTCGGTGACGCCGCCCGCGCGCACGCGATGCAGCTCGGTGAGCACCGCGGATTCCGCGGCCGCAATTTTTGACGGCTCCATTTGGGCGGTGAGGATGACCGCGCCCGCCCCTTCCATCGCGGCAAAGCCCGTCCGGACGGAGGACACGAGCCTCGTCCGCTCGCGCAGCGCCTGCACGAGCCGCGACGATCGGGTCTGTCCGAGGATGGCCGCGAGAAGGTCGACAGCGGGGGCATCCGCCGCATCGAGTCGCGGCGCCGGCCACGCCATCCCGAGATAGGCGGACGCGCCCGGGCGCAAGACCGTGTCCGCGTACGAGCGCGAAGCGGCCGCCGCCGGCGTGGGCAGGCGGCGAAAGCCCGTGCGCGGCAGATGACCGAAGGCCCTGCCGGCAGCGGCGACCACCTCGTCGGGACGGACCGCCCCCACCACGACGAGAGCGAAGGACTCCGGCACGTAGTGACGCCGGTAGAACGCCACCAGCGTGTCGCGCGTCAGGCCGCGCACGAGCTCTGGAGTGCCGATGATCTGCCGGCCGTACGGGTGACCCGGGAACAGATCCGCGAAGAGCCGTCGCGAGAGGAAGCGGTTCGGGTTGTCGTCGTTGAGTCGCATCTCCTCGAGTACCACCTGCTTTTCCTGGTCGAGCAGCG